>DFBV01000137.1:366-5392 GCA_002366755.1 Anaerolineales bacterium UBA3071 | reverse complement strand
GTCCTCAACTTGTTGAGGGCAATGTCCCGAACAAGTTCGGGAGTCCGGCATGCCGATGCGGAGACTCTAGCTTGTTGAGGACAGTACCCCGAACAAGTCCAGAGGATCCGAACGGAGTCCTCAACTTGTTGAGGGCAATGCCCCGAACAAGTTCGGCAGTCCGGTGAGGGAACGAGCACGTCACACCATCGGCCCGCGATGTATCTCGATCAGCGTCCGCCAATTGGTGGTAAGTTTGCGCAGCGCCGATGCCTCCGCCCCGCGCGCTGCCACCAACGACCGCCCCCCGCCGTTCTCGTTCCCGGCCAAGGTCTGTCCGGCCAGCGTTTGGGCAACCAGCCGCAGCCTCTCCACATCGGGCCGGGCTTCGTCCAGGTAGGCTGGGATGAAAGCAGGGCGGTGCTCCACCAGCCACACCACACGGTGCAGAGCGTCAATCAAGGGTGGCATCTCACCGCCGCGCGGCAAGCCCAGGTCTTCGTCCTCCCCGCGCTCGGTGAAGTCGCGCAACCGATACTTGCCCTTGCGCTTCTCCATCAAGGGATTGCTGCCCGAAGTCAGGCCACTGGGGCCGTCCAGCTCCACCCGTTGGGGGTAGGCGAAGACGATGGCCTCGCCAGCATCAATCGTGCCGTGGCGGTAGGCGTAGCGCCAGAGGACGTAGAAGCGAGTGACCGGGTCCACGTTGCCGACCCCGGCCCGGCTGACGCCGAACAGTTTCTCCAGCAGCGTTTCCAGCACCGCTCCCTCCACCTCGGCCAGGAAGGAGTCGGCGGGGACTGGCTCGCCGTTGGCGTACTCGACGCGGCCGTAACGCGTGAAGGCCCGCAGCCCGGCCCCCACGCAGGCGATGACCAGGTCGGCGCCGGTGACGCCTTGGGCCCACAGCCGGTCCACCCGCTCGCGCACGATGCGCTGCAACTCCGGCCGCACCTCCCGCTCGTAAGAGCCAACCTCACTCCCCTCCCGCCGCCGGGCAACCAAGAAAATGGAAGAGGCTAAGGATGCAGTGTCGATGGCACGTATCCGTGCAGATCGTTCAGTGTCCAACGGCCATGCCTCGGTGACCGTAAAACCAGCAACACGAAGGGCATCCACTAGTGCCGCCCAACCGAGGGTGGTCTTGTGCGCATAGACGATAACCAAAGGTGCGCCTGGTTTGAGCACACGCTCCGCTTCAGCAAAGGCTTTACCCATCATTTCCTCGTAAACCTTGGCTGCAAGATCTCGGTCGCCATCGTGTCGCGTAGCGTCCGCAACAGCTTCCTTCTTTTTGGGTGTTAACATGGATGAAAAATGTTCAGGGTAAAGGAATCCTATGCTACGCTTGAGCCAAACATGGAAGAAGTCAGACAGATCAGCATAAGCAACATTGTCGTAGTAAGGTGGATCTGTAATGACTGCATCAAACAAATTATCCTCGTGCAGCAAGTGTGTGGCAGAACCACGTTGAACAACAGGTGGTTGTCCTGCCGGTATTTTCTGAACGGTGGATGTTGCAGCTTTAATGCACGCATCCCAATCAGCGCCAATCTCGCTAAAGGAGTTGGTTTCCGCAAAATCCCACACCATTGGTAGTGCTTGACGTCCGAAAGTGTGAACCACCCCGCGCCCTCCAACACTGTTTAAGACGCAAAGACTGGAACAAAAGTCGCTGAAGCGGCTGACCATAAGGCCTAAATACGCCGTCAGAGCTTTGGCCGAGTCAGTATTGTAGCCCTGTCGCAGCATCTCAGCATGGGCAATGCGGACGTGCTTTGCGAAGGTGAGCAGGGCCAGCAACTGACGTGGGGTAAACAGGTCGCCAAAGCGCTCCATGCCGTACTGGATGACCCAAGCACTCCCTTTGGAATCGGTGATAATCTGTTCATCCGGTACAGTGAGGGGACCAGCGGGATGGTCAGCGGTCTCGACTTCCAGGGCGCGGATGCGCTGCCAGATGGCCTCGTCGTCTGGCCAGACTTCCGGCGGCACCTGGTCAACGCTCAAGTAGACCTTGCCCCTCTTCTCTCGCTGTGTGCAGACCACGGCCATTGGCTGCACACCAATGCGCCCATCTTGACCCTCCGCCTTGACGTATGCGCTGTCGGCCACAGTGCCACAGAAGGGACAGGCCACGTTGCCACCCCGGCTACCAGTGGCGGGGTCGAACCCCAACCCCTCAAGCGTGGTCGTCTCCACCACCCGGTAGTGCACGCGCTTTGCTGGCCCCTCAACAAGTTGAGGAGTCCGGGTGGGACTCCCGGACTTGTTCGGGAAGGTTTCCGGCTTCAGCGCCACGTAGCGATTCTTCTTCTTGCACAGCCAGGTCTGCCGCGCCAGGGGGACAGTGCCGCCGCAGGCCGGGTTCTTGCAGCGCACGGTGCGCGTCCATAGATAGGCCACGGGCGTCAGCATACCAGCTCTGGCGTAGGAGGCTTCGCGGCTCTCCGGCACGGCCAGATTCATTGAGAGTTGATCAGGTGGACCGGCAGTTTCGGCCGCATGGCGGGGATCGGGGACAGGTGGGTACAGGTCGCCGATCTCGGCCCGTACCCGCTCCAGCACCCATTGGCCCCAGTGCTCCACCTCGGCGGCCAGGCCAGCCCAGGTACCTTCGTCGGCGCAGCCCTTCGTCGCTGGGTCAGGTGCGCCGAATTGCTGCGGATAGACGAGGGTGCAGAGTTCGATCAGGTGGGCTACAGGGTTGAGGTCCAGGGCATAGGCCTCGCAGCCCAGACGCAGAGCTTCCAGGGGGATGGCGCCGCCTCCGGCGAACATGTCCAGCACGCGGGGGCGGGGAGCGCGTCCGGCCTCGATATCCTCCACGGTCACCAATTCGCCCTGCTCGATGGTGAGGCGTTCGGCGTGGGCCTCTAGGATGTGGCGGCGGGCCTGGACGATGGTGTCCCGCGCGCCGGGGTATTTGCACAGGTCGGCCACGAACCGGGCGGCTTCCTTGGCGGCCTGCTTGTCGGACGGAGCAGGGACCAGGGCTCCATACACCGCAGCGCGGACAGCTACCAGTGGGCGGCGTGCCCACCACAGGTGCAAGGTGGAAATGTGTCCCTTACGGATGGACTTCTCCCGCCGCGCCTCGGCGGAGATGGCTTCGATGGGGATGTAATCTTCGATCAGGCGGCGATCAGTGGTCATGGAACGCGTCTCCAGCCATGTGGCCCTTACGGCTCTTTGGGATTTCGCGGGGTCAGGGCATCGGAGTCCCCAACTCGTTGGGGGGGCGACGCAATGAACCCGAACAAGTTCGGGACTCCGATGTGCCATCCACGCAAAGTCCCAGAGAGCCGCCCTTACTCTTACCGTAGTGTAGCACGACCTTTCCTGGTTGTCAAGGTTGCTCGAAGCAACAGGCGCAGCGATGGGGCGTGCAAGGTGTTAATGAACACCAATCTGGAGTTGACACGATGGCGATGCTGTGATATGGTATCGTCGCGTGAGATCTGCGTCGTTCGCAGGTGTCCTTGGTCACGAGTGAGTACAGATTGGTGGTGACGACCAACGATGAAAGACGAATGCATCGCTCTTGGCGTTCGTCCTTGGTCATTCGTCATTCGTCCGATGGCTGGAGGTGTCCTTTGCGCTTTTCCCGAATGTTCGGACGCACTTTGCGGGAAGCCCCTGCAGGAACGCAGATGGCTGCCCACGGCCTGGCGTTGCGCGCCGGGCTCACTCGCTCGCTGGCACCGGGCGTGACCGCCTACCTGCCCCTGGGCTGGCGGGCGCTGAATCGGTTGGCCGACAGGGTACGGGCGGAATGGCAGGCCATAGGCGGCCAGGAGTCCGCCCTGCCGCTGGTGCAGCCCGTCGAGCTGTGGGATCGCTCAGGCCGCTATGCCACGCTGCGCACGGACATGGCCCGCTTCCGGGATCAGGCCAACCGCGAGCTGGCCGTGGGCATGAGCCACGAGGAAGCGGTCATGGAACTGGCGCGCCAGGTGATCAGCTCCCATCATCAACTCCCCGTCTTTCTCTTCCAGGTGGGAGAGCGCATCTCCCGCCGCACGCAGCGGCGCGGCGGCCTGCTGAACATGTCAGCCTACGACGTGGTGCAAGGCTACGGCCTGCACAGTGAGGAACCGGACATGGCAGCGTTCTACGAGCGTTTGTCTCAGGCCAACGAGGCAATCTTCGAGCGCTGTGGGCTGGAGCCACTGCGGGCCGAGGCGGAGATCGGCGGCTGTGATGGTTCCAGAGCACACCGCTGGCTGCTCCCGCACGACGCTGGGGAGGATACCTTCGTTCGCTGCCACGACTGCGACTACACGGCGACGCTTTCGGCAGCTCGAATGGCAAAGCCGGAGAGCGAGGACGCCGACGAGCTTCCTCTAGAGGAAGTCGCCACCCCCGGCGCCACGACCATCGCCGCCCTGGCCGAGTTCCTCAATGTGCCCACGCACCGCACGCTCAAGGTGGTCTTCTACACCGTGCGGGGGCGGGTGGTCTGTGTGGCCATCCGGGGCGACCGCACGGTGGACGAGGCCAAGCTGGCCTCCGTGCTGGGCAGCGCTGATTTCTATGCCAGCACCGAGCAGGAACTGACCGCCGTGGGCACGGTGGGGGGCTACGGCTCTCCGATAGGCTTGCAGGGTGCACGGGTGATCACCGACCGCAGCGTGGCCGCAGCCCGCAATCTGGTGGCTGGAGCCAACAAGGCAGACTACCACCTCCTCAACGTCAACACGCCCCGTGATTTCCAGATCAACCTGGTCGCTGACCTGGCCCGTGTGGAGGAAGGCGACCGCTGCCCGCACTGCGGCGGCACGTTATACCTGCAGCCGGGCATCGAATTGGCCCGTGCGGAGATGATGGGCAGCGGCCTGAGCGAGGCGCTGGATGTGCGCTTCCTCGATGTGCAGGGCCGGGCGCAGCCGCTGTTGTTGGCCAGCTATAGCCTGGGCCTGGATCGGCTGCTGATGGCCATCATCGAAGCCCACCACGACGAACAGGGTATCGTCTGGCCGCTCGCTTGCGCGCCCTATCAGGTCTACCTGCTGGGCTTAAACCTCAACAAGCCCGACGTGGCGGA
>DFBV01000137.1:0-217 GCA_002366755.1 Anaerolineales bacterium UBA3071 | reverse complement strand
TCAGCATGAACGGCAGGTGCTGACCTTCGAGGAGTTGTCGTCCGAACTTAGGAAGACGAACGAGCAATGACGGACGACGAAGGTTCGTCATTCGTCTTTCGTCACTCATCTTTCGTCCTTCGTCGGTGTCACGGTGATTGTCAGTCCTGACAGGCAAGACTCATCATGGCTTTGCTCTCCTTTGGCCCTCTCATCTTCGACGCTGACCTGGTGGTCT
>DFBV01000223.1:2148-5079 GCA_002366755.1 Anaerolineales bacterium UBA3071 | reverse complement strand
TACTATCAGTCCGGTGAAGCAATCCACGGCCTCAACTGGCAGTGGCTGGGCGGCCTGCTGCTCGTGGCTGTGATATTTGCCCTGCTGGCGTGGTGGCGTTTCTGGCGGCGGGATATTCGCGTGGGTGGGGAGAGGGGCTGGCGATTACCTTCTCTGTCGCTGCCTTTCCGCCGCAGCGCTGGGGCTGGGCGGAAGGCATAGCTAAATAGCACGGCTTGGCGGCCCAGTCGAGCGAGGTGTACCTCTGCTCGCTGGGCCGCGTGTGTTTCTGTGAGGTGTACCATTGTCTAACACAATGCCAGCGCAATCCAGTGAAACCAAGCCGTCCCTTGAGCGTTCGGGGATCAGGCGCAGCGTGCAGGTTCTCGTGTCTGTTCTGATCATCGGCGCGCTGCTGTTTCGTCAGCCGATGTAGCCGATGGAGCGGATCGGCTTTATCGGCTCGATCGGCTGATTCGTGATCCGCACCGCGCTGGAGGACAAGACCCTGCGGGCGGAACTGCCTGGCTATGCCGAGTATGCCCAGCGCGTGCGCTACCGGTTGCTGCCTGGCCTGTGGTGAGGTTGGTACATTGGTACATTGGTAGATTGGGAGGGGGCTGACCAATCTACCAATCAACCGAGAAGAGAGCTGACCGATGATCTTCAAAAACCTGCTTCGCCGCAAAACTCGTACCCTGTTGACGACACTGAGCATCGCCATGGGCGTGGCCGCCTTGGTGGCGCTGGGAGCCATGGCCGAGGGGTTCGTCCTCAACTACGGCAGCCTGGTCTCCAGCAGCGATGCAGACCTGCTGGTGATGCAGGCCGACGCCATGGACGTGGCCTTCAGTTCTGTGGACGTGACGGTAGCGGAGCGGATCAGTGGTATGCCGGACGTGACCGAGGTGGAAGGGGTTGTCCTCGGCTGGCTGACGGCAGGGGATATGTCCTTTTTCATTGTCTTCGGTCACGAGCCTCACTCGCGATCCATTACCCACTTCCGCGTGATTGAGGGAGCGCCGCTTGGCGGCGGGCGGCAGATCCTGCTGGGCAAAGCGGCTGCCGAAGCGCTGGAGAAAGCGGTGGGAGATACGATGCGCATCTACGGCGCACCCTACCAGGTGGTGGGCATCTTCGAGACCGGCCAGGGAGTGGAGGAGAGCAGCGGCGTCGTTTCGCTGGAAGAAGCACAGAAGCTGTTCAACAAACCCCGCCAGGTGAGCCTCTTCCAGGTCTACCTGAGGGACATCGAGCGGTCGGAAGCGGTGCGGGAGCGGATCGAGAAGCTCTTCCCCAAGCTCTCCGCTTCCCTCTCCAAGGACTATGGCCTGAATCAGGATTGGATGACGTACATCAAGGGGATGGCCTGGGGAATTGCTCTCATCGCCGTGGTCGTTGGTGGGCTGGGGATGATGAACACCATGATCATGACCGTCTTCGAGCGCACGCGGGAGATCGGCACGCTGCGGGCGCTGGGCTGGCGGCGACGTCAGGTGCTGAGGATGATCCTGGGCGAGGCGCTGGCGCTGAGCACTGTGGGCGCAGCACTAGGGATCGGGATGGGGATCGGGCTGACCCGCCTGGTGGCCCGCTCGCCAGGTCTGGGAGCGATGATGGCCGGACGCTACACACCGACTCTCTTTGCCCAGGCGCTGGCCACGGCGCTGGCGCTGGGCACAGTGGGTGGCTTCTATCCGGCCTGGCGGGGAGCGAACCTGCAGCCCATAGAAGCGTTGCGATACGAGGGTGGGGCGGGAGGAGGGAAGAGGGAAAGTGGAAGGGGGAAGATGGAAAGGGGAAGATGGACATCCGTTTTCCATTCTCTATCTTCCATTCTCCATTTTCCATCTTCCGTTCTCAGGGATCTGTGGCGGCGGCGCACGCGCACGCTGCTGACCATAGCCGGCATCGGCGTGGGGGTGGCGACCGTGGTAGCATTGAACGGCATAGGCGCCGGTTTCATGGTTGGATTCAATCACTTCAGCAGCTCTGGCGGCGGCGATCTGACGCTGCGCCAGGCGGACGTGGCCGACACCTCCCTCTCCAGCATTGATGAGCGCATCGGGCGGGCCATCGCCGGCATGCCACAGGTGGAAGCGGTGACGGGGATGGTGATGGGCATTGCCACTAGCGAGGAGTTCCCCTTCTTCCTCGCCTGGGGATTGGAGCCAGGCGAGCGAGGCGTGCAACGGTTTCCCCTCGTCGAGGGGCGGTACATTCAGCGTCCCAACGAGATGATGCTGGGCCGCACGGCGACGAAGATGTTCAAGAAGGAAATCGGCGACACCCTGATGGTGTACAACAACCGCTACCGCATTGTGGGCATCTTCGAGAGCGGATCAGCTTTCGAAGGCGGGGCTGGGGTATTGAATCTACGGGAGGCGCAGCGGCTGTTCGGCAAGCCGCGCCAGGTGAGCTACTACCAGATAAAGGTGCGGGATCGGGACGACGTGGAGTTCGTGCGTAGCGCCATTGAGCAGCGCTTCCCTGAGGTGTTGGTTTCCCTTTCCACGGAATTCGCCGAGAATACCCAGGACATGCAGCAGTTCCAGAGCTTCGTCGGCGCTCTTTCCTTCATCGCTGTGCTGCTGGGCGGCATTGTGGTTGCCAACACCATGATCATGAACGTCTACGAGCGCACGCGGGAGATCGGCACGCTGCGGGCGTTGGGCTGGCGGCGGCGCATGATCCTGGGCATGATGCTGCGGGAAGCGCTGCTCTTGAGCCTGCTGAGCGGCGTGGCCGGCGTGTTGATGGGAGTAGGATTGTGCGCGCTGGCGGGGAGTGCACCAATGGTGGGATCTCTTCTGCAGCCCTCTTTCAGCCCGCAGATGTTCGGGGAGGCGATAGGTTTGGCGCTGTTGCTGGGTGGATTGGGGGGGATCTATCCCGCCTGGCGGGCCTCGCGGCTCAGCCCGGCGGAGGCGCTGAGGTACGAGTAGGGTGGTA
>DFBV01000223.1:649-2033 GCA_002366755.1 Anaerolineales bacterium UBA3071 | reverse complement strand
TTGATGGAACCGATGTTCTTGGTATTGCCACTTCCTGGCCGGTCACTGGCAATCTGCCATTTCTCGTAGAGCAGGAAGGTGAAGTCCTTGACGACAGACACTATGTCTTGCAGTTCGTCCAGGGTATGAACACGACGCTCATCAATGGTTTCATCGCTTCGGCTGTAGATGACTCCCAGAATGAGGTGCTTGGCGTACTGTTCATAGGGGAAGGTGATGTTCTTGGTTGAGCGCCTGCGACGAAAGTAGCCGGTGAAGGCGCCAAGGGTGAAGCCACTGACCGTTTCCGCACTCCTACGGTAGGTGCTCTTCAGGTCGAGAGCGATCTTCGTTTCGTCGGGAGCGATGAGGCTAATGTCAGGGTAATGATTCTGGTATTCACTTAGCACCAACTTGTAGCCATGTTCCGTGGCAAAACGTGAGATGACGGGGAACAACATTAACTCGATGATCTTGGACACGACTTTGGTATCTACTGAGATGGTGTAGATGTTCCGGTAGACGTCAATGAAGCCCTTCACTACCCGGTCGCCTGTGTCGGTGGCAAGAAGCCGCTCAAAGTCCTTGAAGCAGGATAGGAGGTTTTCTCTGAAGTCGTCAACGCTCATGGTTATGCATCCCGCGCTATGTCCCGATCAGCAGGATCTCCTGGGATTGGGAATTCGTGGATAGGACATACTTGTATCGTCCGAAGCGCTCCACGCGGACTCGGTGTTTGTGTCTCTTGAGCAAAGATGCCAGTTCAGATTCGGAAGGAACACCGTCGCTGCGATAGGACACGACGAGCACACTCTCTGCGAACTTCTGAAATAGTCGGTCGAACGCAGCGTAGATCTGCCGTTTGTCTGTCCACACACACGGTCGAGTTCTCAGTCGGCGGTGCTTTGATTTGTAATCCACGTGCTTGCACCACTCATCATACATCGTCAGGCCTTCCAGGAAGTGGTAAAAGCCATGGTAGTCAACTCCTGTGCCGCTTCTTGAAATATAGGGTGTGTCCACGTAGACCAAATCGTACTTACCGACTACGTCAAAGGCGTCGAAGTTAAGGGCCTGATTCGTCTGTCCGTTATCAAAGACGGCCTGGTTTGCCTCTTCAATAAAGGTGCGAAAGCACTCGTCGAAAGGCCTATCCCAGGTGGCCTTGTTTCCAAAAGATCGCTCAACTTCCGCAAGGCGAATGTACAGGTTCTTGCGGTGAAACAGATTATAGGGGCGCTTGATGATGCAGGCTTGACATAGGGCAAAGAATGCTAAGGCGAACTTGTATGGATCAGTGAGATGGCGAATGTTGGTGATGGTCTGATCAATCCAGGCGTTTTCATCGTCGGTGAAGTAGATATCAGCGAAGGTATCTTGAACGAAATGAGGATAGGTGATCTCC
>DFBV01000223.1:0-555 GCA_002366755.1 Anaerolineales bacterium UBA3071 | reverse complement strand
CTTGCCAGCCTGCTTCAAACGGTAAGCAACCGCGCCTGTACCGCCGAAGGCATCAAGGCAAGTCGTGAAGTCCATATCGGCAATCTGCTCCCAGATCCAATTCGCCAGTTTGGCCTTGCTGCCCTGGTAGCGGGTAGAAGGAAATCTGGTCGTGAGAGCAGGGAAAAGAGCCAATTGGAGAGCTGTGTCTGTTCTCATTGTCGTTTGGTCGTTTGCACTTGTCTTTGCCATGGTCGTTCTGCCACTTCATACGGGTACATTTAGTATAATCCATCCTAGGGGAAAAGTCAAACGACGGCGATTCGCAGCGGTTATCCTTGAACACTGTGGAGGTGAAGCATGAAACGTTTCGGCATCATTATCGGCGCTCTGGCGCTGCTGGTGGCAGGTTACTACGGCTACACGGCATACATGGCCGGGCAGGCGGAGCCGACGCCGGAAGCGGCGGCGGTGGTGGAGGTCGGCCCGGAGATGATCTGGGCTTCGGGCACCCTGCTGCCGGCCCGCTGGGCTTCGCTCAGTTTCGAAGCCGGCGGCAGGCTGGGCGAACTCCAG
>DFBV01000087.1:5973-6415 GCA_002366755.1 Anaerolineales bacterium UBA3071 | reverse complement strand
GGGGACGGGCAGTGGCCCAGCAGTTGATCAGGAGCGCTGGATCAATCTGCGCCAACATCGAAGAGGGCTATGGCCGGGGGTATGGCAAGGACCGTAACTACTTCTTGCGCATCTCTGTGGGCTCCGCCCGCGAGACAAGGGGCTGGTACTACCGGGGCCCTCGTCTGCTCCCCCCTGCCGTGCTGGAGCATCGCATGAACCTGCTCAGCGAAGTCATCGCTCTGCTGGTCACCGAGCTCAACCAACAACGCAGCCGCCGCTGATTAGTGATCTGCTGATTTGCACACCTATCTTGAAGAGGCACTACAAATGAGTACACACGCAGGACTGTGCGACTTCGGACTGATTGGATTGGCCGTCATGGGGCAGAACCTGGTAATGAACGTTGAGCGGAACGGGTTCTCTGTGGCCGTCTACAACCGCACGGCCGCCCGCACCGAGG
>DFBV01000087.1:1227-5845 GCA_002366755.1 Anaerolineales bacterium UBA3071 | reverse complement strand
TGCTCATTGATGGTGGCAACTCCTTCTTCGGTGACACCGAGCGGCGCGCCGAGGAGCTGGAAGCGGCTGGCATCCTCTACCTGGGCAGCGGCGTCTCCGGCGGAGAGTACGGCGCGCTGTGGGGGCCGAGCATCATGCCCGGCGGACAGCGGAAGGCCTGGAAGATGCTGCAACCTGTTCTCACCGCCATCTCGGCCAGAGTGGACGGCGAGCCTTGCGTCGCCTACATCGGCCCGCGTGGTGCCGGCCACTACGTCAAGATGGTGCACAACGGCATTGAGTACGGCGACATGCAGCTCATCGCCGAGTCCTACGACATCCTGCACCGCGCCGGAGGCCTCTCGGCGGCGGAGCTGCATGAGGTCTTCGCCGAATGGAACCGTGGCGAGCTGGGATCCTACCTCATTGAGATCACAGCGGACATCCTCGCCAAGCTGGACGAACAGACGGGGCAGCCGCTGGTGGACGCTATCCTGGACGAGGCCAAGCAGAAGGGCACCGGCAAGTGGACGTCGCAGAGCGCGCTGGACCTGGGTGCGCCTACACCGACGATCAACGCCGCCGTGGAGAGCCGCATCATCTCCGCCTACAAGGACGAGCGGGTGGCGGCCTCGAAGGTGCTCTCCGGGCCGGAGATCAGGTACGATGGCGATGACCAACCGCTCATCGCCGATGTGTGCGCGGCGCTCTACGCGGCTAAGATATGCTCCTACGCTCAGGGCTTCGCCCTGCTTCGGGCGGCCAGCGAGGAGTACGGCTATGGCCTGGATCTCGGCGAGATCGCTCGCATCTGGCGGGGAGGCTGCATCATCCGGGCCGAGTTCCTGAATGACATCCGTGCCGCGTTTCAGAAGGACCCAGAACTGCCCAACTTGCTGCTTGCCCCGTATTTCAAGGAGGCGGTGGAGATGTGCCAGGGTGCGCTTCGGCGGGTGATCCAGACGGCAGTGCGGCTGGGCATCCCCTGTCTGGCCTTCAGCGCCTCGTTGGCCTACTACGACGCCTACCGCACGGCCCGGTTGCCAGCCAACCTGACCCAGGCGCAGCGGGACTACTTTGGCGCCCACACCTACCGGCGGCTGGACAAGGAAGGCAGCTTCCACACCGAATGGCAGTAGGAGGGACCCATGTCCAGACCCAGGAACGTCGTCGTCGCCCAGTCGGGCGGACCGACGCCGGTGATCAACAACTCGCTGTGCGGCATTGTGGAGACCTGTCGCTCCATGCCAGAGCACTTTGGCAGTGTCTACGCGGGCTGGCATGGTATCGAAGGCGTGCTGCGAGAGCAGCTTCTGGATCTCTCGGCACAGCCCGAGGAGGAAATCAGCCTGCTGGGCGTCACTCCGGCAGCCGGGGCTATCGGCACATGCCGCTACAAGATGAAACCAGCCCAGCAGGAAGACTTCGAGCGGGTGATTGAGGTCTTCAAGGCACATGACGTCGGCTACTTCTTCTACATTGGCGGCAACGACTCCATGGATACCGCCCACAAGGTGGCCAACGTTGCCCGCGAGCGCGGGCTGGGGTTAGTGTCCACCGGCGTGCCCAAGACCATTGACAACGACGTGGGCGATTCCGAGTTCAAGCTGATTGACCACACTCCGGGCTACGGCAGCGTGGCTCGCTACTGGGCTCTCACTGTGCAGAATGCCAACGAGGAGAACGCGGGCTCATGTCCTGCCGACCCCGTGTTGGTGATGCAGGCCATGGGGCGCAAGATTGGCTTCATCCCCGCTGCGGCCCGCCTGGCCGATCCGCAGCGAGAGATGCCGCTCCTTATCGCCATGCGGGAATCCGGGCTGACCCTCCAGGAGTTGGCCAGCGCCGTCAACGACAAGCTGCGTGAGCGCAACCGTTGCCTGCTGGTCATCAGCGAGGGCTTCCCTGTCCCCCAAGAGGAACTCGGCGTGCTGCGTGACAGTTTCGGGCACGTCATGTTCTCCTCCAGCAAGATGAATGTCGAGCGCATCGTGGTCAATTACCTGAACGACGTCGGGTTGGCGGCTCGGGGCGCGGCGCGCGGTAACGTGCCCGGCACCAACCAGCGCCATAACATGATCTACGCCTCGACGGTGGATCTGGAGGAAGCGTACAGGGTGGGGCAGAAGGCAGTGGTGGTAGCTCTGGAAGATGGCTCCGGCTACATGGCCACGATCCTGCGAGAGCCGGGTTCTCTCTACAACGTGCGCTACGACAAGGTGACGCTGGAGTTGGTGGCCAACTCCGAGCGCTCCTTCCCCGAGGCATGGATCGCGCCGAGCCGGCTGGACGTGACCGACGACTTCGTGCACTACGCCCGCCCGCTCATCGGTGACGATTGGCCGAGCATCCCTCTGGTGGGTGGCCGCCAGCGCTTCGCCCGTCTGCGGCCTATCTTCGCCGAAAAGAAGCTACCTCCCTACATCCCTCAGGCACATCGGAGCCGCTAGGCTGGGGAACGGGCAGTGGATGTGCTCCAGGTCTTCGTTGACCCGCTCATTCGATACCAGTGAGGCCACTAGCGAGGAAGTCAGCGGAGAAGCGGANNGGAAAGGTAGGGGGTCATTCCGCTCGTTCCGCTGTTCCGCTGACCATTCAGGCCACTAGCCAAGGAACCTGATCAGGGTGATCGAAATGGGAGTCCTGAAACTGCCCGTTCGTTACTATCGGCTCGACATAGTGGCAAGTTATGTGCTTGGGCATAACACAGGCGGTGCCAAGGCCGCCGAAGATGTAGTAGATGGACCACGTGTGTGTTAGAAGCAGTGTAGTTGACGAAAGGAGAACAGACACATGGCGCGACAATATCTGATCACTGGTGATGTTCGGCTCGTCCGGCGTCTCAACCGAGATGCCATTTTAGGATTGATCCGAGAACGCGGACCCATCTCCCGCACAGACCTGGCCCGCCTGACCAAGCTGACACCAGCAACTGCTTTTTCCATTGTTGAGGAACTAGTGCAGGATAGGCTGGTGCAGGAGAGTGGCATGGGACCGTCGCGGGGAGGTCGTCGGCCCATGCTCTTCGAGTTCAATTCACGATCTCAGGTCATCATCGGAGTCAACATCCGCAGCGCCCAGGTGCTGGGGGTCTTGGCCTATCTGGATGCCAAGCCCCAGGTGACTATCGCTCGCGACTACGATCTCAAGGGTGGGGCCGATGTAGTGCAACTGGTGAAAGACGTCATTCGGGAGTTGATCGCCGCCTCGCCCCTGCCGATGGCGCAGTTGATGGGGATTGGCTTGGCAGTGCCGGGTCTGATTGATGTTGACCGAGGAGTGGTGGTGCAATCGGAAAACTGGGACTGGGAGGAGCTGCCGCTACGGGACATCCTGGCCGAGGATTTCGACACCCCGATCTACATCGAGGAAGACGACAACGCGATGGCTCTCGGGGAAGGCTTCTTCGGGGCTGGACGGGGGGTATCCAACGTCGTCTGCGTCAAGATCGGCCGGGGGCTCGGCGCGGGCATCGTTGTCAACGGCATGCTCTTCCGGGGCCCAGACAATGCCGCTGGCGAGATTGCCCACATTCTGGTCGACTCCGACGGCCCGCAGTGCACCTGTGGCAACTATGGCTGTCTGGTGCGGATGATCTCGGCCCCGGCCATCGCCGAACGGGCCATCAAGGGTCTCAAGCAGGGAGCGATCTCCTCGCTGAGCGGCCGGGTGGGTGACGATCCCGAGAAGGTGAACGTGGCCATGATCGCCGAGGCTGCCAATGCAGGGGATGCCTTCGCTCACCAGATCATGGAGGAGACAGGTCGCTATCTGGGCATAGGGATTGCTACCCTGGTCAACCTGCTCAATCCCGACCTGGTGATCATAGGCGGCGGGGTGATCTTGGCTGGGTCCCCCTTGCTCGAGCCGGCTCGCCACGTGGTGAAGCTGCGCACCTTCGCCGCGCCTGGCGAGCGCGTGCGGATCGTGGCGGCACAACTGGGAGTTGAAGCGCCGGCGATCGGCGCGGCGACCTTGGTCATGACGCAGGAGGGTGCCCTGCCGACGCGGGGGTTCGCAGGCTTCGACTGATCAGAGGTCGAAAACCCGGCGGGCATTGTCATAGAGGACCTGAAACCGGTCTTGCTCCGTAAGATCGGAGTCCAGGATCGCGCCCTTCTGCATGAAAGGGCTCCCCTCGGTGGCGCCCGATCCAAAGAGCACCCGATCGGCTCCCAGCATCCGCACGGCCACGCCAACCTTGTCCAGGTCAGCATACGAGGCACAGGTGTCCAGGTAGAGATTGGGAGCCTTTTCGGCAGCGCGTATGGCCGACATCCACTCTGTGCCTCCCGTGTGTCCCATGACGATCTTCAATTGGGGGTGGGCAAGAGCCAGCTCCATAGCCTGCGCGGGCAGGCTATAGGCCACAACGTTGCCGTGTTCGGGGAGGCCCCAGGTGTGAAGCAGCAACGGTTTCCGATAGCTCTTTTCGAGCAGGGTGAAGACATCCTTGTTTTCCGGCGCGCAGGCTGCGGCGCGCGAGTATTCTCCATTGTACTTCACCCCGACGAACTTGTCGGTTCCCAGGTACTTCTCCATCTCCCGCAGCGAGCGCTCTGGGTAATGCGTGTTGATGTAGACATAACCATAGAGCTGTGGGTGAGGAGCAATGGCTTCGGCCAGAAACGGAAGATCA
>DFBV01000087.1:0-1211 GCA_002366755.1 Anaerolineales bacterium UBA3071 | reverse complement strand
CCGACCCAGTTGGCTCGGGCTTCCATGAAGTTGCGCTGGGGTAGCGAGACACTGCCAGCCAGGAAACCTAGGCGTACCAGCGTGGGGAAGGTAGCATCGTTGGCCGAGAAGTTGCCAGGGCGGAAGACGAAGGGAGTGAGGCCCAGGGCCTGGGACCACTGATCCATTGCTTCACGCAGCATCTGATCCTGCTCCTCGGAGGTGAAGGCTCCGAAGAAGTCAGGGTAGCCATGATCCTGAGGATGGTAGTGCAGCCCTAGCTCGGTGCCGGCCCCGGCCAATTCCAGGAAGGTGGTCCGATACCGCTCTGCCGCCTGAGGCGCAATGAAAAGCGTGGCTCTCAGACC
Organism: Anaerolineales bacterium UBA3071; assembly: GCA_002366755.1. Classification (GTDB taxonomy): domain Bacteria; phylum Chloroflexota; class Anaerolineae; order UBA3071; family UBA3071; genus UBA3071. The sequence continues at coordinate 864 of DFBV01000087.1, read as the reverse complement.
CTGTTCCAACAAGGTCTCACAGTAGCCGCGGATAGAGCGTTCCCCCAGTTCCCAGGTGACCGGTCCTCCCTGGTAGGCTAGTTCGTCGATTTGCTCGCAGTCCATCGTAAAACAGGCGTAGAGTTCGTTGCTGTTCATGTGCTCTGGTTCGCTCGCGTGCGTCACTACCGTAGCATTTTGTAGTTCTTATAACAAGCGAATTGTAGCACAGCCGCTTCATTCTGTCAAGAACGGTGAATGGGCCTGACAACAGGGCAAGAACACACCATACTGATACAAAGGTGCAATGCACTTGATCCGCTTTGTGTTCAACTGTCTGCTTGACCGTATCGCGCTTCAGAACAGCTTGATTTCACAGCCGAAGTGCGTTGCACCTGAGCCAGCTTGAGTAGTCACGATTTCTGCAAAATCGGTGCGTGTGCGAAAGCTGTGACAAAGGAGTTGTGAGATGAAACGCTTGGCGATCGGAGGTGTGATCGTCTGGCGACCTACGCCGCAGTACGTGGAGCGCAGCCATTTGAAGCGTTTCATGGATCGTCACGGGATCGCCAGTCGCCACGAACTGCATGAGCGCTCGATCACTGACCTGGAATGGTTCTGGAACGCGGTGCTGGAAGACCTGGACGTCGAGTTCTACGAGCCATACAGCCAGGTGGTGGACCTGGCGCGGGGCGTCGCCTGGCCGCGCTGGTGCGTGGGCGGCAAGATGAACATCGTCCACAATTGCCTGGACAAGTGGATGGGCACGGTGAAGCGGAATCAGGCCGCCATCCGCTGGGAAGGCGAGGAGGGTGGTGTGCGCGTCTTGACCTACGGCGATCTGTATCGGGAGGTCAACCGTGTGGCCAACGGGCTGCGTGGTTT
>DFBV01000262.1:10965-12100 GCA_002366755.1 Anaerolineales bacterium UBA3071 | reverse complement strand
CCGTGCCCCGCTCGCCGCGGATGAGCACGCCGCCGATGCGACGGTTGATGGCATTGAGGATCAGGGCACGCTTCATGCGCTCCTGACCGACTATGGCGGTGAACGGATACAGAACAGTCATAGGGAATGTCGAACTCCAGACTCCAAAGGTCAAAGCCCAGAACCAACTCTGCAAGCTCCGGTTAATATCGGTCCCATCGGCTTCATCGGCTTCATCGGTTCCATGCACGCCGGAGGTGAGCACTGCAGATTATACCTCAGGTTGGGCGATTTGTAAAGAGCACCATAGCTTGGTATACTGTGCCCAGGATGAAAACAGTTGACAAACGATGGCTGCTGGCTCCCATCCTGGTGGCGCTGGCGGTGCCCATCATCGTCTACTGGCGGCCATTGATGGCTTTGCTGGGAGATCTGCCGCGGCTGCGCGCCTGGCTGCGCGGCCTGGGACCGTGGGGGCCACTGGCGCTCATCGTTCTAAACGCCGCCCAGATCGTCGTGGCCCCCGTGCCTGGTCAGTTGGTGCAGGCGGTGGCCGGCTATCTCTTCGGACTCTGGCCGGGGGCCATCTACGGCGCACTGGGCATGGTCCTGGGCGGGACGCTGTCCATGAGCCTGGGACGGCTCTACGGCCGGCCGCTGATTGCTCGCGTCGTCGGGGCGGAGAGATTGGCCCGCTGGGAACGAGCGGCCCACACCGATTCGCCGCTGGTCTGGTGCGTGCTCATGCTGCCGCCCTTCGGGGATATCCCCTACCTGATAGCTGGCCTGACGAAGGTTCCCATCTGGAAGGTGCTGGGAATCACGCTCGTCGTGCGCGGGCCATCGGTGATCCTCTACGCCGCCGTAGGTTCAGGGACCGTGTCTGGGCCCCCGTACCTGCTGGGCACGTTGGTGGTCGCATTAGCGCTGGTCGGCATCCTGGGCATGCTCTACGGTCCGCTGGTGGAGGCTTGGGTCGAAGAGCGGCTGCTGCGCCGCCTGCCCGCCAGCAGTGGTTCCAAAACGTCAGCGGAAGAAGCGGAAGGAGCGGAAAGGTAACGGGCATTCCGCTTGTTCCGCTGTTCCGCTGACCATTCAGGCCCCAGCAACGTCAGCGGAAGAAGCGGAAAGAGTGGAAGGAGCGGAAGGAGCGGAA
>DFBV01000262.1:9265-10959 GCA_002366755.1 Anaerolineales bacterium UBA3071 | reverse complement strand
TCCGCTTGTTCCGCTGTTCCGCTGTTCCGCTGACGATTCAGGCTTCGGCATTGGGGCGTTTGCTGAGGTAGAGGATGTGCGGACCAGGCACGTAGCCTTCGCTCTGGAACAACTGCAGCGACGGATCGTTTCCTTCCTCGATCAGCACGGCCCAGACGACGATGCCCTGGGAGGCTAACCATTGCTCGGCAGTGGCGATAAGGCGGCGAGCCAGCCCCCGGCTGCGGTGGGTAGGATCGACCACCAGCCGGTTCAGCCAGCCCCTGCGCCCGTCGTGCGTGGCCACGATGACGGCCACCAGACTCCCGTCGTGCTCCAGCCCGACGATGTGCTGCACACCGCTGGCGAACTGGCGGGCGAAGGCTTCACGGCTGTCGCGCCCTTGCGGGCGGATGCTGGTCAGTCCCGCTCGCTGCCACAGGGCTATGATCGCTTCGTAGTCGTCAGGGGTTAGTGTGCGTTCTTCCAACTCTTTGGTTGACATGTGGTGTTCCTGAGAGTGAGAGTGAGAGTGGAACAATGAAAGCAGAGACTAGAGATCAGGTATTGGAAGCCGATCTGGCACGCTACGTTCGGCAGGTCATGTTCCGTGGACTGGATGAGGCGGGGCAGCGCAAGCTGTTCGCGTCGTCCGTAGTGCTCGTCGGCTGCGGGGCCACGGGCAGCATGTTGGCCAACCACGTGGGCCGCGCCGGTGTAGGCCACCTTCGCATCGTGGATCGAGACGTCGTCGAACTGAACAACCTCCCGCGGCAGATCCTCTACGACGAGCAAGATGTCGCCGAAGGTGCTGCCAAGGCCCTGGCTGCCGCTCGTCGGCTGCGGCAGATCAATTCGACCCTCAAGGTCGAAACGCTGCTGGTCGAGCTGCACTCTGGCAACGTGCTCGATCTGATCCGCAACGCCGACCTGGTGCTCGATGCCAGCGACAATTTCGCCACCCGCTACCTGCTGAACGAGGCATGTATCGAATTGGGCATCCCCTGGGTCTACACGGGGGTCATCGCCTCCTACGGCATGTCCATGCCCATCATCCCCGGGCAGACCGCCTGTCTGCGCTGCGTCCTGGGCCCGGAACCTCCTGCTGACGCCGTGCCCAGCATATACACCGAAGGCGTCATCGGCCCTGCGGTAGCGGCCATCGCTTCCATCTCCGCGGCTACGGCGCTGAAGCTGCTGGCGGGCACGGAACCGGTGCAGCAGCGGTTGGTGCACATAGATCTCTGGGAGACCACCTTCGACGTGCTCGACGTTGGCCCGCCTCAGCCCGACTGCCCCGCCTGCGGCCGGCCGCGCCGCTACGAGTATCTGTAGCCAGGGATCTCACGAATCCAAGAGATGACTGGACCTCCGAGGTGTCGAGGAAACCCACACAGCAGTAAGGGGTGATGAAGGACGAACGACGAATCCGTCCTTCGTCCTTCGTCCCATGTCTTTCGTCATGCTTCTGCCGTCTCCCTCTGCACCGGATGGCCTTGCAAAGCTTCCACCTTGGCCAGGAACTCGTTTGTGACGGGCTTGCTGCGCTGTTCTCCATAATCGTACATCACCTGCACACTGCGCCCCTCGGCCACCAGGCGGCCGCTGGCCTGACCCCGCATCTCGTACTCGAAGAAGAAGCTCTTGCGTCCCACCGAGGAGACGCGAATGCCCACCAGCAGCGTCTCACCCATGTACGCGGGCGAACGGTAGCT
>DFBV01000262.1:7129-9094 GCA_002366755.1 Anaerolineales bacterium UBA3071 | reverse complement strand
CTCAGGGTTCATCGTTGCTCCGGGGGGTGATGGTCTGGCACTGTTCACGCTGACAGTTCTTCACGAATACTGAGGGCCATGTCTAGCCTGTCTGTGGAGAACTGATCAATGCCCAAGATCACGGCCCTCCTGATCTCTTCTTCGTTGTTCAGATTCGATCCATGCACTAGGAAGTTGTTCTCGTGCAATCTCTGCATGAATACCTCTTCTATCAAGGATGAAGGCAGATGTGCAACTTGCGCGTCTGTCAAGACCATCCAGCCGATGGCATGCTGTTGTCCCAATGCGGGCTCCATCCAGTCAGGAAGCGGGCGAAAGAAAACGCCGGTGCGCAATCTTGGGTTGATCCGCTTGACATGAAGCAGCAAGGGAACGTGCGAAGAAGTCAGTTCAACATCATCCACCACGCCAAACCGAACGACTTCGTCAATCAGTCGCTTCAGAAAGGGCAGAGTCGGGGTCCTCATGTCAATCTCGAAGCGGATACTGCCTTTGCCGAGGGCGAGGACTTCGTTGAGCGTCGGGATTCTCTCTCCTGCAAACTTCGTGTCGAACCAACCGCCAGCATCCAAGCCCTTCAATTCCGCCAGCGTGTAGTCGCCAATGTAGCCACTGCCGTTGTCCGTTCTGCCCAGACGGTAATCATGGTGGACGACCAACTCACCATCCTTGGTCATGGCCACGTCGAACTCTATGGTGTCAGCACCCTTGGCGATGGCGCTCTCGAAGGCAGGCAGCGTGCTTTCAGGCGCATTCTGTTGATCTCCGCAGCGAGCGACAATCAATGGTTTTGCCATTTGTCACACCTGCTCAAGAGGTAGCGATTTCCGCAGCTGCGCGAATCGCAGCCGCCAGCCTGTACAACTCTGCCAGCTCTGGCCTGCCGATGGCAAGAAACCGTCGGGTTGACGTTACCTGTCAAATGGGCACGCGGCGGGGAATCGCGGAGTTTGAACCTGCACCTCAATGGGCCCCAGACTGGCTCTTTGAACAGGCTGGGAAAGCCACTGGCTGATGGACGATGGGTCATCACTTGTGTGTTCCTCCTACTGACAGCCTGGCCCTACTCAGGACGGTCCAGCACCCAGGTCCAATCGTAGCCCGCCACCAACAGCTGCTCGTCAGAGAAGGCGATTGGCTCCGGTTGGCTGGCACTGGCGAAGACCGTGTAGACTCCCTCTGACAATTCCGTTGACCAGGTCTCCCCCGGCTTCAGAATCGCCGACTCGTCGCCAAAGGAGAGGGACACTGTGCCTTGCAGGTTGTTGGTCACGTGGATGATCGCCTTGTCTGCAATGGATGCCGGCTTGAGCTGAGGACGCGGCAGTGTTAGTTCCCCACCTTTCCCAGGCGTTGCTGCGGTCACCAGCCGCACCTCCTTTTGGCGTAGGGATAACTGGTAAATCTGGTGGTCGTGCTGTACAGTCAGCCAGAGGTAGTCACGCTCGTCCCAAGTCAACGCCATGTTGGACCCAAAGGTCTCTACTGGCAAGCGAACGTCGCTCAGTTTCTCACCTGCAAAGTCAAAGCAGTACCATGTGCCAAAGACGTCCACCACCCATAAGCCCTCGGGAGCCCAGGTGAGTGCAGCCGGGCCACCGAACACAGGCGCATGAAGGGTCTGAAGGAGCCTGCCGTCCGTATCGAATTCCAACAGGAACTCGCCGCTGACCGTCCAGAACGTGCGGTTGTCTGGGTTCCAACCCAGGCCGACAGACGCGATGGGCAGCGGCAGTGACTCCAACACCTGGCCCGCTGGGCCCAGCCGGACAACCTGATTGTCTCGGTAGCTGCTCAACGCCAGCCGCAGGTTCTCGCCATCCCAGACCAGGCCGCGGATCGTGTCGGTGGGGGTGATCGGGAAAGAAGCCAGAGGAGTGCCGGTGCGGTCCAGTTGGTGCAACATGCGTGGCTCATCGTTTATGACCCAGAGGACATCGCCGACCACAGCCAGAGCGGCGGGAG
>DFBV01000262.1:1944-7087 GCA_002366755.1 Anaerolineales bacterium UBA3071 | reverse complement strand
TAGGCGAAGCCGCGGTGGAAACCGTGGGCGATTCCGGTGTCACAGGAGCAGTGGGTGCCAATGTGTGAGTTGCCGTGGCACTCTCGGGCTTGGACTTCTGCGAGAAGAAAGTAGAGGTTGCAGTCGCTGCGGACTCCACCTGACTGGTTGCCGTGGCAGCATCCGTTTCAGAGAGCATAGGTGTGTCATCTGGAGCTGGGCCAACGGCAGTGGCGTCGGCCACAGCCTGAGTGAAGACAGGCGTCGTCTCCTGACCAGAAGGAGCCAAGCGAGGCAAGACCTGTGTCACAACCAATGCCACGGCCACGAGGGCTACGGTTGCCACAGCTCCCCACAGCCACCTGCTCGGTTTGGGTCGTCCCCCAATTCGACGCAGTTCCACGGCCTTGGCCAGCAACCGGGCGGCGTCTTTGTAGCTCGGGTCCTGGACGACGAGGCCCTGTAGCAACTCGGTAGCCTGGTCGTAGTCCTTTCTGGCCATGGCCGCTTGCGCTTGGTCGTAGGCCTGGGCCATTTCTCGCAACTTCTCGACCTGCTGGATCCTGGCCTCAGCTCCCTCTCGATCTTCGGGCTCCAGAGCCAGAACCTCGCGCCAGGTGGACAAAGCCTCGTCCCACTCCTCCGCCTCCGCCAGGCTCCGAGCACGAGCCCTGAGCGCACTCAGTTGACTCTCCCGCTGCTGCTTTTGAACCCCCCGGAGCCTCCCTTGAACCGCTTCATCGTTCGGCGCCAGCTCCAGTGCCTCTTTCAGAAGCGTTATGGCCTCATCCCACTTCTCCGCCGACCGTGCCTCCCCTGCCTTGGTCAAGAGGCCGACCACCTTCTTGGCCCTTTCCTGTTCTCGGGCTTCGGCTTCCCGCTCCTCTTTGCTCTTCGGCTGGATCCCCAAGGCCCTCAGACCATCCATGAGCCTGGGCAGGATGGCAGGCACACCCTCCGGCGGAAGGTTGATGGCAACGGTGGCGCCCAAGGCTTGCCGCCACAGCGTTTGCCGCTGCTGAAACTGGGGATGAGTGATATCGCGCAGTACCGGCAAGAAGGGCTTGTCGCTTTCATAGGCGCGGACGACTTCGTTGGTCACCTGGTTGGAGGCAAGGGAGTCCGAGGATATGATCAGAACAACGGCTCTGGATCGCTCAATGGCCTGACCTACCTGGAGCAGATAGAGGGAACCCACCTGGCTGTCGCGCTCGTAATACCAGGTCGTGTAGCCCGCTGCCTCCAGCCCTTGCGCAATCTCCAGTGCCACATCGCCATCCTCTTCTACATGGCTGATGAATACGTTGCTCATGTCTGCACCTCCTCCTCACGATGCCTTGACGAGTGCTGCCTATGCCGCCCGACGCACTTCCAATCCCACCTTGGCCAGCGATTCGGGTATCCTGCGCACGCTCTCTCGATCCCACTCCTTCACGTCATCGGCAAGGGCCGACCAGGGCACCAGGTAAGGGCTGGTCTTCTTGAGAACGTCTCGCTGCTCGTCCCACGTCCAGCCGTCGAGCAGCCGCTCAGCGGTCCAACGGGCGTGCTCCATTTCTGCCATGATCTCTATCTCGCTGTCGGTGAACTCCATAGGCGATATCTCCCCGTCCGTAACTGGGTACATGGAGCAGCCGATCTGGCGCAGCTTCTCCGCAATATGGTCGGCCTGCTGGCGATTGGACTCTTGGAAGTTGTTCGGGAGTAGGTCCCATTCTGCCATCGCCGGATCCTCGCTTGATCGACGGCTGGCCTGGAGCTTGCGGTACGCCTCATGGGACGCGCGTGCGATGGTCTCGCGAATATCGTCCGGTAGTTTGGGACTCCCCGAGCCGATGAACGCTCGAACGGTCATGGCATCGGCCGGCAACCGCAATAGCAGCTTGGAGTCGTCCCAATCGGCATCGGAGAGCAGTTGCGCCGCCGCGCGCCCACTGCCCTCCACTATCGCCACGCGCGCCCCCAACGCCAGGGCCATCGTGTACTCGGCCGCCGCGATGGCGCCCCCATTGATGCCCAGCAGCTTGACCTGGCCCGGCTGAATGCCGGAGATCATGAGATCAATCCAGTATTGCAGCGGTTCCAAGGCGCTGAAATCATGACCTGTGGTATAGCGGATCTCCCGGTAGCGGCTGTCCACAGCCACGCCGGCAGGGATCAGTTCCGGGACGTAGCCGATGGTGTGGATGGCATCGGGGTACTGCTGCTGTACCTCACCAATCAGGCCAGCGATCCCTGCGGTGGACCCGCCAGAGATGAGCGTGCCTTGGAAGTCTCGGAACGCCTCCAGCAGGAGCGGGCGATAGGTTCGCATCTGCTGTTCCACACTGGCATTGCAGCCGCCGGACACGATCACGACGGGTCCAGCGATCGGTCCGTACCCGGCGGAAGCCAGCCGCCTGACTCGCTCGTCGTCGGCGGACGCGGGGAACTTCACAGCCCAGCCAACCAACAGCAGCCTGCGTTTCCACTCGTAGCCTGGCAGTTCGTCTCGGACGACGGCGAGCCTGTCCAGCAACCGCAGTGACGTGTCTATCATCCAGTAGTTTGTGCTGAACTGGACGGCCTTGGCGTATGCAGCCAGGCTCTCGTAGGGTTGCCCCAGGAGCAAGTGGAACATGCCGATGTTGTAAAAGGCCCAGGGCAGATTCATGCCCACATCGGCCTGGTCGCGGCATCTCTGCATGGCAGCCTCAATGGCGGGGGCCATCAGCGAGACGGACGAGGTATCTCGCTGGTAAGCAATCGCATACACCAGGTAGTTGCTCAGTGCATAGGGATCAGACGGATCAACTTCGAAGGCCTGACGGTAGAGTGCCCGTGCCCGGTCTTCGTCAATCGCTTTCCAGGTACCCGCCAGAGAAGCCAGGGCATCGGCGTCTCTATGAGGCGGCGCGCTGGCAGCCTCCAGGTAGCTTTGGCCCTGTCGGTAATCCGGGCCGCTCGGATCGGCCCAGTGCACCTTGCAGATGGCAACACCAAGGTCCCGCAGGATTGGCTGATAGCCGGACTCGACGTATTTGGAAAGCATGTCAATGGCCTTCTGCCAGTCCCCCAGCGTCAGCGCCAGTTTCCCGATGCGGTGGGCCAGTTCGGCGTTATCCGGGTCACAGGCCAGAACGGTCTCCAACAGGGCAATCTCGTCCCGCATCTGCTCTTCGGTCATGTAGGCACCATAGCTGGCCGCGTAGGTCTGCAGGCCGGCCTGGATTCTGGAGAAGGCATGGTCCGCCTCTTCCAACATGGCCGCCAAACCTGCCAGTTCCCGCTGCCACTTTTCCGGGATGGCGAACGGGCCCTTGTAGGCCTTTTCATGGCTGAAGGATGCCCAGGCATGCTCCGATAGTGTCCGTACTTGGATCTCGGCTTTCAGGCCAAACAGATCGTCAGGGATGGTGACATCTATCTCTTCTGTCGGGAAGACGCCCGGCTTGAACTTGACCACGTAGTGGATGGAGCGATAGCCAAACTCGGCCGGCTTGAGCCGCTGGGAGACGTCAATGCTGTTTTCCCAGTCCACATCGAAGTGTTCTTCGATGAACTCACAGACGGCCTCCACTTCGGAGTGCGTGTGCGTGATGACGCGTCCGCCGCACAGGTCGGTGATCTGGTTGACCGGATCCCAGTACTTGGCCTTCTTGCGCTGGATCTTCTCGGCGAAGCTGGCAATCCCCTTCGGCCGGGTCTGCACGATGGCCAGGGGGGCGTACTGCCTCGCGGCCCTTTCCAGCACCTGCTTGAGCGTCTGGGCACACTTCACATAGCGGGGGTACATGTCCCGGTACTCCTCTATTTGCTGGCAAACCCGTTGGCGCTCCGCCTCCTTGCTAGCATCTATCATGGTATGCCTCCTAAATGCTACCGCCGGCAGCCGGTGGGCTGTACGCTTGTGCGAACGGTCGGAACTGCTCGACCAGATCCATCGTAGGAACTCTCTTCCAACTCGACTAGCATTCGCCTTAGCGTGGCTACGGCAGCGTCTCTTGACGACCCAGTCATATGCTCCTGTTCATGAATTAGATCTTCGAGTTCCTGATCGAAGAGTTCCAACATACTCTGCACAGTAGGGGCATGCCGGGTGAAGATCGTTTGCCGGTAGCCTTTGCCAATGGACGCAGAAACAGATTCAGCAGCGAACCAATCACCAACAACTGTTACACTCTGTCCTTCTGGCGTTCTCTTGCTCATTGCCACCCTGACCATATCATCAGGCATGGACTCCAGGAATTCCAGAAGGGTTCTCAGTCGAACCATTCTCGCCTGGGACCCATATTTCTCGTATGAGAGATAGGGATTCACTATCAGACTGCATCCGCTCTCACGGGCGTGCTCTCCCAACAACCGGCGTTCGTCCCGAAGCAACTTACATCGGAAGAGGCTGGGTTCAATTGAGCCATAGCGTTGGTACCAAACTGGATTGCTTACAGGCTTGTCTGGTATGTGGAATGAGCTCAGTGCTCCTTTCTGTCGGACATGGCCATGATATCCTAACTCTAGCACCTTGGTTGCATACTCCACCATCATCATGGTGCGGTCTTCCTGCAGTTCAGCACATTCGAACAGTGGACGAGAATTCCCTTGAGCATGACGTACCAGATTGGCGAATGTTCGGAATGACAACTTCGGCTTGAGGATCTCCAAGTCATCACTCCATGACACTGCCAACAACTGCTGGAGCATTTCTCCCGGGACTCTGTCTAGCGTGACCGGCAGTATCGGAACGTTCAAGGCCATAGCATATCCAATCTCCTGATGCACCCATCCTCGCTTGCTGGACGCCTCGGTGATAACCGGAACAAAAACATGGGCATGGGCGATGAAGTTCTTTATTTGCTCAGGAAATCCATGGCCCCACGCAAAATCCCTATCCCACATCGGAGTCAGGCCATTCTCTTCCAGAATGCTGACAAGCTTCTCTACCAATTCGTAGTCTTCGTGCGAATAGCTGATGAATACGCGGTAGCTACCCATCTCCTTCCCCTCCAATGTAGATCAATGGTCCGAGACCAGCACCCAGGCTCGAAGCTCATTTCCGCGTCTTTTCGCTCGCGTATGCACAAGTATCCAGCCCACATCGGTTTCGATGGCTTTGAGTAACTGGAATGCGCTATCGAAACCATCGGTAGATCTGCAACCCGGCCCTGGCCAGGAAGCGCGGCAGCCC
>DFBV01000262.1:0-1780 GCA_002366755.1 Anaerolineales bacterium UBA3071 | reverse complement strand
AACGACTCCGCATCCCAAGCGGTCAAGGGCGCAATCCCGCAGCCGACAGCCTTCAGCTTGGCACCGATGTGATCCGCCTGTCGCCGGTTCGATTCCTTCAGGCTTTCGGGCAGCTCATCCCAGGCCACCATGCTCCGATTGGTCTGAGGGGTTTCACCCACTTCAGCCTGGTGCCGCACGTAGTCTTCGTGGATGGCCCGAGCCAGAATCTCATGCGTGCCCCCAAGCAGCAAGTCTGGCTGGCAGGTGCGGTCCAACAGCGCAAAGGCATGCAGGTTGGCGAAGCCACCTCCGTCCTCCTCTGCCCGGTCCAACAATGTGGCCAGCCCGGCCTCGCTGGCCATACGCACCACGATAGGAATCTCCTGCCCCCTTAGTCGCTGTAGTAGCGTTAGCCCAGCCGCCAGCCCAAGGGGTTCGTTGTCGAGGCAGACGTATATGGCCGTCACAGTGCAACGGCCATCTGGGTCATAGAGGAACCTGGCCCGGTGGAATTCCGGCCAGCGGATGTCCATTTCCGCGGGAATCAGTTCACAGACCTGTGGTAACTGGGGATAGCGCAAGAGGAGTGTTTCTGTCTTGTGATCAGCCTCCCGGTCAACGACGGTGATGCGCAGACGGGCTTCTCCACTCTGTTGGCTCTGACCCGGACTTTGGCCCTCAGAACCGCTCAGAGTGACATCTTGATGATTGGCTGCAAATCGCTCACGACGGTGTCTCTCCCGCCACCGGCGTGCGGCGTGTACGACGAGGCTTCGGCCCACGCTGCCCAAGCCAACCAGCAGCAGGTGCGGCGGAGAACCTCGCACCTGGTCGGTCTCGCCGAAGGGTGGATACTCGTCGAGGACCGCCCGAGCGCCCAGATCGAAGGTGTTGAAGAACGACAGCCGGTATGAGCTGGGGCTCTCTGCCTCCAGCTCTCGCTCCCTGAGCAAATCACATAGGTGGGGATCCACGATATGGACCAGGCATGTCAGGGGGATGCCGTCGCGACCCCCAACCAACTCGCGCGCGTGGACCGCGATCTCGGCGTTGACACCGTCGTCTCCGCCAGTGGCGACGAGATACCTGGCCCGCTGAACTCCCGCCCGGCGCAGCGTTTCCCTTTCCGTTGCATCGCCAATCAAAACGACGGCTCCCAGGTCGCGGCAGGGCTTCAGGAAGCTGTTGTCTTCGTCCTGCTCGATCACCACCACCCGATCCCCGCGCTCGCGGAACGCCTGGGCCAACAGGTGGCCCTTTCGGCCCAGCCCGCAGATCACCACGTGACCTTGGATGAACAGCAGACGAAGCGACTGGAATTGCTCAAAGAGGATGACCGCCAGCGCCTGCACCGCGGTGTAGGCAGCGATGGCCGGCGCCAACAGCCGGGCCAACTCAAGTTCCCAGCCTTTGGGTCCGGAGACCGAACCCGATTCCAGCGTGAATAGCTGCAGCGTGAGGTAGAGCAAATCCGAGGGCGAGCGTGCCTCACCGAGAGCCGCGAAGTAGCGTGCGAATCCGACGTATCCCAGACCCAGTGCAACGATCCATACCCCCCCGATCACGAACCAGCGGTAGGTGTGCCACTGTCTTCTCACACGGTCCCGCCAGAACGCGCTGAGGCAGTAAGGCCACTTCCTCCAGACTGAGTTCTTCATGGAGTCCGCCATTCCCAACTCCTCCTGACCCACTTCTCTTCGCAACGTCAGGAAGCCGCTCAACGATGCCACGTCTACTCAGTATTGTATCGCCAAAGCCAGGCTATGTCAAGAAGACTTGGCATCCTATCCAGCAGCCC
>DFBV01000028.1:3517-10864 GCA_002366755.1 Anaerolineales bacterium UBA3071 | reverse complement strand
ATCCTCCTCACCGGCGATTACCTGAATCTCTCCTACGCCGACGACGACACGGCTGTGGCCCACGCCAGCGAATGGCTGAGCCGCCTCGCCGCGCCGCTGGGCGTGTGTGCGGTGCTGGGCACGCCGGAGGTGGACGTACGTCATCGGGTGGATGACGTGTTCGCTAACACGAACGTGCGCCTGCTGCGCAACGAGGCCGTGCTGGTGGAGGCAGGCGACCAGCAGATCACTCTCCTCGGCGTGACCTGCGAGCGAGACCTGAGCGTGGATCGCGCCGGGCTCGAGGCCACGCTGCGCGATGTGCCCGGCAGCGCCTTTACCATCCTGCTCTACCACATCCCCGATCTGATGCCCGAGGCGGTGGCGCGGGGGATTGACCTTTACCTGGCGGGGCACACGCACGGCGGCCAGTGGCGCGTGCCGGGCTACGGGGCGGTGATCACCAGTTCGGTCTATGGCAAGCGGCATGAGATGGGGCACTACGTCGAGGGCAGCACACAGCTTTACGTCAGCCGCGGGTTGGGGTTGGAGGGGCTGGCTGCACCGCGAGCCCGCTTCCTCTGCCCGCCGGAGGTGGTGCTGCTGACGCTGCGGGCACCGAAAGGCGAAGAAGAGGGAGAAGGAGACAAGCCATGAGGACGCTGACCATCGCCGGACTGATCCTGCTCAATGTGGTATTTAACGTCATCGCCAACGTGGGGTTCAAGTGGTCGGCGCTCAGCGCCAGGCTGAAGGAGTTCCTGACCTGGCAAGTGGTGGGCAATGTGAGTGGGTTCCTGGCTGTGCTGACCCTGACCTTCGTGATGCGGTTCATTCCCCTGTCACAGGCGCTGGCCTTTTCCTGGGGTCTGGGCTTCGTCGCCATTCAGGTCGTCGGGGCGCACTTCATTTTCCACGAGGTGATCACACCCCTGCAGTGGGTGGGCGTGGCGCTCGTCTCCGGCGGCCTCATTATCATCTCGGTGGGGCGGTCGGGCTGATGCTCGCCAGGCTGGCGCGATGGGCGATTCGTCGCCTGGACGCTCTCCTGCGCTCGGCGCGTGGGGTGTACGAATTCTCATCGGATCCGGATTGCCTGCTGCGTCTGGCCCTGGGCAACAGCGGACGAGAGGTGGTGCTGGCCGATGGCACGCGCATCGCCGCCGGGGAGCGCATAGGCGAGCTGCACCTATGGAACGAGCGGGTGCCGCCAATGCCCCAGGCTGGTCCTGATCTGTGCTGGGCGGTGACCATGCGGCTCGGCTTGGTGTACTCGCTGCAACTACTCGCGGCCCACGTCGAGAACGATCCGGATTGGGAGGATGTCCGCGCTTTTCGAGGAGAGACGGCCGTTGATGCGCAGCGGGGAGAGACCCATCCCTTTACCCACCTGGGCTTCGAGCTGCAGCCACTTGAGCTTGTCGGGCCGCTCAAGCGCTTCACCGACTTCTGGGAGAACCTCTACACCTGGTGGCTGATCTGGACGTTCAACCCGGCCAGCTTGCGCAGCAAGCATTTCTGGGGGCTGCAGCGTCGCCAGCTCTGGCTGTCGCGGGCGACGTTGCTCACCAGATATGGGCCAAACCGCTCACGGCCAGGTCCACAAGGCAGTCACGGAGGCAGGTAATTTATAAGAGCTTGTTCAGGTAACTTGACAAGGAGCTGCTAAAGTGGTACAATGAACGCGCCCTCCGATGACATAGGGGCAGAAGCCACACATGGAGCCGCTGGGCAGAGCGGCAGGTAATGCAGGCATGGAATACAAGGACTACTACCGTACGCTTGGCGTAGACAGGAATGCCGACGAGAAGGAGATCAAGCGGGCCTACCGTCGGCTGGCGCGCCAGTGCCATCCTGACGTGAATCCGGGCAACGAGCAGGCAGAGGAGCGCTTCAAGGAGATCAACGAAGCATACGAAGTGCTGAGCGATTCGGAGAAACGCCAGAAATACAACCAACTGGGCGCTGACTGGCAGCGCTGGCAGCGCACGGGCCGTGATACGCAAGGCTTCGATTGGAGCCAGTGGACGGGCGGGACCCCCAGAGGGAGGCGCGTCCACGTCGAGTATGAGGATTTGGGCGACCTGTTGGGCGGCCAGGTCCCGTTCTCCGATTTCTTCAGTACCATCTTTGGTGGTGTAGGGCGAGAGCCGAGGGCGGATTGGTTCTCGGGGGCGCAGCGCCGCCCACGCAGGGGACAGGACCTAGTGCAGCCCGTGGAGATCACACTGCAAGAGGCGTTCCACGGTACGCGGCGGATCCTGCAAGTGGACGGTCGCCGTCTGGAGGTACAGATCCCACCAGGGGTGAAGACGGGTTCCAAGGTGCGTGTGAAGGGCGAGGGCGGCCGGGGGGCAACCGGCGGTTCCCGCGGCGACCTTTTCCTCCAAGTGGAGGTACGGCCGCACAGCGTGTTCGAGCGGCGCGGGGACGATCTGCACTGCGATATGCCTCTGGACCTGTACACCGCTGTGTTGGGGGGCGAGGTGCAGGTGCCTAGACTCGGCGGACAGCCGGTGATGCTGCGCATCCCGCCGGGCACGCAAGGCGGGCGCAGCTTCCGCCTGCAGGGCATGGGGATGCCCAAGCTCCGCCAGCCAGAACAACGAGGTCATCTCTACGCCAAGGTGCGAATCGTCGTGCCTAAGGAGTTGAGTCCACGAGAGAAGGACCTCTTCGAGGAATTGACCGACCTAAAAGGGAGAGACCAGAGCAAGTAGTCTCTGATCGGAGGTGGTTGTCGTGCCTGATTTGCTGCGTTCAGATCAACCCTTGTATGCCATTGGCATAGCCGCACAACTCGTGCGTTTGCATCCGCAGACGCTGCGGCGCTACGAGGAGTTGGGCCTGGTCAGGCCTGCCCGCCGTTCGGGCCGGCGACTATACTCCCTTCGCGACGTAGATCGCCTGCTCCAGATTGTGCGCCTCACCGATGAGTTGGGCATCAACCTGGCGGGCGTGGAAGTCATTCTGCGGTTGAAGGAACAAGTGGTTGCCTTGCAAGCGGAGAACGAGAGCATACGAGCGGAGCTGGAGACCGTGACCGTTCGTGTGAGCCGGTCCACAGGCGCGGGTTTAGAATCTGGGCGAATCAGCGCCTGACCAGCGAAGCGAAAACGGAGGTTAACATGATCCACGAAGCGGAACTGCGGGAATTGGCAGCGTTCAGAGCGGAGGGTACTGGAATACTCAGTCTCTACTTGAATGTAGATCCACGTCGCCGCACGCCTGACCAGTACAAGCTGGCCTTGCGGCATCAACTGGACAGCGTGGCGGAAGCGGCCGATCCGGCCGACATGGCTCGCCTAGAGCGCTATTTCGATCTCGAGTACAACTGGCAGGGGCGGGGAGTTGCCTGCTTCAGTTGCCAGGCCGCCGATTTCTGGCGGGCGTATCCCCTATGGGTGCCTATGGAGGATGCCGTCTTCGTCGGCGGTCATCCCTACGTCAAGCCCCTCGGCGATGTAATGGACAGCTACGCCCGTCACGGTGTGGCTCTGATCAGCCGGGAGGGAGCTCGGTTCTTCATTTTCGAGCAGGGGGAGGCAGAGGAAGTCGGGAGTTTATCAGGAGAGGACGTGAAGCGTCACAAGCAGGGCGGCTGGGCGGCCTCTCGCTATCAGCGCCGCGAGGATGCCACTGCCTACCGCAATCTCAAGGAGATTGCGGAGGCCACGGCCAGTGTCTGTCGGGAGCGCGATTGTCGGCGCTTGATCTTGGCGGGCACTGAGAAGACAGTGGCGCAGTTTCAGCCGCTGCTGCCAAAATCATTGCAGGAACAGATCGTGGGAAGTTTTGCTGTGGACATGACTGCCTCGCCCACCGAGGTGGCTGAGCGCTCGCTGGACATCGCCCGGCAGGTGGCACAGCAACAGCAGGCCGCCCTGGTCGAACAGGTCATCACAATTGCATCGAAGGGAGGCGCAGGCGCCCTTGGTCTGGCCGACACGCTGCGGCTGCTGGAGGAAGGGCGGGTGCATCACCTGGTGCTGGCCGAGGGATATCATGGCACAGCTCACCAATGCGAGCACTGCGGCTACATGACCGTGGAGCACATGGAGCAGTGTGCGTTCTGTGGCGGGCAGATGCATCTGCTGAAAGATGCGGTGAATGCCCTTGTTGGTCGAGCCATCGAGCGAGGAGTGAAGGTGACCACGGTACGGGACAATGAAATGCTGGAGGCGGTTGGCTCCATCGGAGCGGTTCTTCGGTACTAAAGTGCGTTGGTAGATTGGTACATTGGTAGATTGGTAGATTGGTGCATTGGTACATTTTGAGGTTACGGTAGAGGTTACGGAACATGATGCGATTTGATCGTTTCACCGAGCGCGCACAGGATGTGGCTATGCGCGCCTACGAGATTTTGCAGCGCCATGGGCACGGTCAGGTGGACATCGAGCATATCTTTCTGGCCATGCTGGAACAGCCGCAGGGGGTAACAGCGCAGATCCTGGAGAAGCTGGGCGTGTCGGTGGAGATGGTGCGAGGCAAGCTGGACGACCACCTGGAGCACAGCCCGAGAATGAGCGGGACGATGCCCTACACGGGCAAGGTGGCGCAGGTCTTCATCACGCCCAGACTCAAGCGTGTGATGGATGGTGCCAGCCAGGAGGCGAACAAGCTCAAGGACGAGTACATCTCCACAGAGCACCTGCTGCTGGCCATTGCCAGCGAGCGCAGTGCTCCTTCCGCCAAGATCCTGCAAGAGCATGAGGTCACCAGGGCCCGCATTCTGGAAGCCATCAAGGAGATCAGGGGAGGGCAACGGGTCACCAGCCCCACGGCCGAGAGCCGCTACCGCACGCTGGAGCGATTCAGCCGTGACCTCACCCAATTCGCCCGCGAGGGCAAGCTGGATCCTTGTGTCGGCCGCGGCGCTGAGATCCTGCGCGTGATGCAGGTGCTTTGTCGGCGCACCAAGAACAATCCAGTGCTCATCGGCGATGCGGGCGTGGGCAAGACGGCCATCGTCGAGGGGCTGGCGCAGCGGATCGCCGACGACGATGTGCCTGAGTTGCTGTTAGGCAAGCGACTAGTCTCGCTCGATCTGGGCGCTATGGTGGCAGGCACCCGCTTTCGCGGCGAGTTCGAGGAGCGGCTGAAGGCCACCATTGAGGAGATCCAGCGTGCCGAAGGCGAGATCATCCTCTTCATTGACGAGGTGCACACGGTGGTAGGCGCGGGCGCCGCGTCGGGGGCCATCGATGCCTCCAACATGATGAAGCCTGCCCTGGCTCGTGGCGAACTGCGCTGCATCGGTGCCACGACGCCAGACGAGTATCGCAAGTACATCGAGCGGGACAGCGCGCTGGAGCGCCGCTTCGCCCCCATCTGGGTGGAAGAGCCGACGGTCGAAGAGACCATTGAGATCCTCGAGGGCGTTCGTGGCTGCTACGAGTCACACCATGAGATCACCTTTGACGAAGCCGCACTGGTAGCTGCAGCCCGTCTCTCCCATCGCTACGTCACCGATCGTCACCTGCCAGACAAGGCCATTGACCTCATAGACGAGGCGGCGGCCAAGCTGCGGGTGGCCAACTACTACATGCCCAAGGGGCTGAGGGCGAGGAAGGCACGGCTGCTGAAGCTGGCAGTAGACGAGGAGGCCGCTTGGGCAGCGCGGGAGTACGAACAGGCGGCGCAGGTCAAAGCCGAGCGGCTCAAGCTGGAGGAGGAGTTCGAGGCCGAGCGGGCCGCCTGGCGGAGGGAGACGGGCCTAAAGGACGAGGTGATGGAGGACGACATCGCCCAGGTGGTAGCGAGCTGGACGGGCATCCCCGTGAGCAGCATGCTGGAGACGGAGGCGGAGAAGCTGTTGCGCATGGAGGAGGCGCTGCACAAGCGTATCGTGGGCCAGGAGGAGGGCATCGCCGCTCTGGCCGACGCCATCCGCCGTGCCCGCTCTGGCCTGAAAGATCCCCGCCGTCCCATCGGCTCGTTCATCTTCGTCGGCCCTTCGGGGGTGGGCAAGACGGAGCTGGCCAAGGCGTTGGCGGAGTTCCTGTTCGATGACGAGGATGCCCTCTTCCGCCTGGACATGAGCGAGTATCGGGAGCAGCACACAGCCAGCCGGCTGATGGGGGCGCCGCCTGGCTACGTGGGCTACGAGGAGGGTGGGCAGCTCACGGAGGCCGTGCGCCGCCGTCCCTATCGGGTGATCCTCTTCGACGAGATTGAGAAGGCGCACCCGGAGGTGTTCAACGCCCTGCTGCAGATCCTCGACGATGGCCGCTTGACCGACGGCCAGGGCCACGTCGTGGACTTCCGTAATACGGTGCTCATCATGACCTCCAACATCGGCACGGAGTATGCGAAGGCAGGCGGCGCGCTGGGCTTCCTGAAGCAGGAGGCAGGCAGCACTGCCGAGGAGCGGGATCGGCAGCGAACCATCGAAGATGGGCTGAAGAGGACCTTCCGCCCCGAGTTCCTCAACCGCATTGACGAGGTCATCATCTTCCACACGCTGAGCGAGGAGCACATGTTGCAGATCGTGGACTTGCAGATGCGAGAGATTGCCGAACGGTTGGCCGAACAGGGTTTGCACATTGAACTGAGTGAGGAGGCCCGCGAGTGGCTGGCTGACATCGGGTACGATCCGCAGTTCGGGGCGCGCCCCCTGCGCCGCGCCTTGCAGCGCCATGTGGAAAGCCGTCTCTCTCGGCTGCTGCTGGGAGGCGAATTTGGCCCAGGCGACACCGTCATCGTGAAGGTAGTCGAGGAGAAGGATGACAGGGGAGAGGGGCGGAAGCGGTTGGACTTCGAGCGATGTCTGGGAGAGCCCATCGCCGTGGAGCTGCCGAAAGCGATAGAGGCTAAATAGCAGGAGGAAAGCTCAGTGTCGGTGTGCGGCTGGGGGTACTATGTGGTGAGGGTATGGAAGAAAGGATGGCGGAGAAGCGTCTGCCCAGCGTCCCGAATCGGAAGATCAGGCGCAAAAGCGTCCATCGAGTGATGGTCAGGTCTACCAGAGGATATGGAGATGGAAATGAAGGAACTGTTCCCTATGATTCCCGCATCGGCGAAAGCTCTATGGTTCTTTGGTGCGATTCTCTTGTTCCTCCTTGCTCTGTTTGGACTGTTCAGCTACATTGCCTGTTCTTCAAGGAGCATGGAATTTGAGCTTTCCAGGGCGGGGCTGCGCATACGTGGTGGTCCCTATGCACGAATGATACCCGCGGGGTCACTCATCTCTGCAGAGTCGAGGCAGATTGATCTTCTTGAAGCACCGTCGTACAAGCCTAGGGTGAGAACCAATGGGATTGGTCTTCCAGGTTATGCAGCGGGCTGGTTCAGGCTGAGGAATGGAGAGAAGGCGCTTCTCTTCGTCACCGATCCGTCCAGTGTGGTTCATGTTGCCACACGGGAGGG
>DFBV01000028.1:2377-3435 GCA_002366755.1 Anaerolineales bacterium UBA3071 | reverse complement strand
CGGTCAAGCAAACGGTCGAATATGGAGTGGATCAAGTGCGTTGCACCTTTGTAACAGAAAGGACTGCCGATACGACCCTATGTCCACACCGCGCTACGCCGGGGTTGCGACCTTCATGCGCACGCCGCTGGTTCGCGACCCGTCCAAGTTGGATATCGCACTCATTGGTGTGCCTTTCGATGGCGGGGTAGAAAACCGTCCCGGCCAACGTCATGGGCCGCGCCAGATCCGCAACATGTCGAGCTTGATTCGCACCATCCATCATGTCACTAGACTTAACCCCTATGAGCTCTGCCGTGTTGCTGACATGGGCGACGTTCCAATTGCCAACGCTTTTCACCTCGAGGCGAGTCACGCCGATATCACGGAGTTCTACCGCAAAGTGCACGCCGCAGGCGCGGTGCCACTGAGTGCGGGGGGCGACCATTCGATCAGCCTGCCGATTCTACGCGCGATAGCTGCGGATAGGCCTGTTGGCATGGTGCATATCGACGCTCACACTGACACCTGTGACGAGGAGTTGGGTTCTAGATACACCCATGGTACGCCGTTCCGACGGGCCTTAGAAGAAGAGCTCCTTGATCCCAAACGGACGGTGCAGATCGGCATCCGTGGTGCCCAGAACTCGGAGGAAGGATGGACTTTCTCACTTGAATCTGGCATGCGTGTCATCTTCATTGAGGAGTTTACCAAGCTGGGTGTGGAGGCAGTGATTGCTGAGGCTCGGCGTGTGGTAGGCGATGGCCCGACCTATATCTCCTTCGATGTAGACAGCCTCGACCCAGCATTTGCTCCTGGTACGGGGACACCGGAGGTTGGCGGGATGACCACTATCGAGGCGCAGGCGTTGTTGCGGGGCCTACGTGGTCTTAACCTGGTCGGCGGCGATGTGGTCGAGGTATCGCCGCCATTCGACCCCTCGGGGAACACTGCACTCGTCGCTGCCACGATGATGTACGAGATTCTGTGCGTTTTGGCCGAGGCGGTCGCCCGACGGAAAAAGTCGAGAGAGAGGGCCGCCTGACAAGTGCTTCACCCCGACCGCGCTATCGCGCCGT
>DFBV01000028.1:0-2304 GCA_002366755.1 Anaerolineales bacterium UBA3071 | reverse complement strand
CATCGCTGGGAGAGACGACCGGGCGGGGTCGATGGGCGCAACGGAGGTCCATGGTGTCTCGAGCCGGTGCTGCGAATACCCCGCTTCCTCCGTCTCGCTGGACACACTCAGCAGCGCAGTTGCGGATTCCGGCGACGTGTGTTAGAATGTAGTATCGATACAGGCTACAAATGATACTACAGGAGGAGCTCATGTCTCTGATTGGTGTGCGACAACTGCGCGAGCAGACCAGCGAGGTGATCCGGCGGGTGCGCGAGGATCGAGCCGAGTACGTGGTCACCTACCAGGGTCGTCCAGTGGCCATCATTCTGCCCCTGGACACCGAGCGGGCCGAGATGGAGATGGTGGAGTCCAGCAGGAAGGCCGTGCTCGACAACTGGGACCGCTATGATCGGCTGGCCGAGGAGATTCGTCAGGCGTGGCCCGCCGATCTTTCCACTCGGGACGTGATCGACGCCATCCGGCGCTGATGGTGGGTGCGATGTACACCGTCGACGCCAGTGTCCACGTCAGCGCGCTGAACCCTGCCGAGACTGATTCGGAGAGCAGCCGGGCCTTCCTGGCCCTGGTTCGGCAACGCCGGTTGCCTCTGTTCTGCCCCACTTTGTTGGTGGTCGAAGTCGCCGCCGCCGTGGCCAGGGCTCTTGATGATCCCGATCGGGCCCTAGCCCTGGCGGCCGCCCTGCGCAGCCTGCCTGGCCAGACGCTCGTGCCCCTGGACGAATCACTGGCTGACCGCGCGGCTGGATTGGCGGCCACGGCGCGCCTGCGCGGCGCCGATGCCGTCTATACTGCCGTGGCCCAGCAGTACGGCACGACCCTGGTGACCCTCGACGGGGAACAGTTGCAGCGGCTGCCACCGGCGGTGCGCACGGCCCGCCCCGCCGACGTGCTGCACGAATTACGCGAACGCTGAACCGCGGAGGAGCGTAGGTCGCCACGAGGAATGAAACCTCCATCGTCTCGCACACGCACCACCAACCGTGACCCTGTGTCTGGCACCACGGATGCCCAGGCAGAAATGGGACCCAAACAGCCACTCCCGCAGGCCCCCTTACGCCGGTCGAACCGGCGAAGTGGGGACTCCACTCAGTTGGTCATCACCAGCCTGGTCGCGCTGTCCGTCGCCATGATGGGGTTGGCAGTCGCTCTGGCTCTGCTCTACTGCAGCGATCTGATCTTGCCCGGCGTCGAGGCGTTGGACGTTGACCTGGGTAGCAAAACCACGGCAAAGGCAGCCATCGCCCTGCAACAGAACTGGGCGCAGCGGCTGATCGTCCTCTACGCAGACGATACCACTTACGCAGTCACCCCCGCGGCGTTGGGCATCATGCTGGACGCCGAAGCCACGGCCCAGGCCGCGCACAAGCAGGGGCGCTCGCTGGGCAGCATCGAAGCCATGCGTCGGGGAGAGGCACGCCTCACTGTTGCTCCCCTGTGGGTGGTTGATCGCACCATCGCTGAGGTCAATCTGCGAGCTCTGGCGTCACGGTTTGACGTGCCCCCCGTGGACGCAGGCATAGGCGTGGTCAACGGAGGCGTCGAGGTGATCCCACCTACGCCCGGGCGCGCCCTCGATGTAGCAGCGTCCGTGGCCTGGCTGGAGCAACATGCAGATCGGGTCGTCGCCGAGGGTCGTTTGGACCTGGTCGCAGCGCCGGTGCAGCCGGCTATCGGCGACGTGAGCGCTGCCGCCGCCCAAGCCAACCAATTGCTGGCCAATCCCCTATCCATTCACGCCTACGACCCCATCACCAATGAGACGCTGGCGTGGACGATTCCGCCGGACGTGTGGGGCACCTGGTTGGATGTCGGCATTGATGCTGGGGATTCGACCAGCCTCTACTGGGAGCTGGATGCACAGAGAGCGGAGGAGGGCCTGGCCGCGCAGATGGTCATGCCGAGCCCTGACCGTGACCTGGACTGGCCCCGAGCAGTTGTGGCCGTCAGGGATGCCCTCGCCATTCGAAGCTGGTATGTACACCTGCGCGTCTATCATCACCAGCAGCAACACACCGTGGGGGAAGGCGAAACGCTGGCCAGCATTGCCTACGACCATGGCATCCCTTATCCCTGGATTCAGCAGGCCAATCCTGGTGTGAGTGATGAACTCTACGTCGGTCAGGTACTGACGATTCCCTCGCCGGACGTGTTTCTGCCGCTGCCGGTGGTGGAGAACAAGCGGATCGTGGTGAGCCTCGGGGAGCAGAAGATGCGGGCATATGAGAATGGTGCCATCAAGTGGGAGTGGCCGGTCAGCACGGGCATTCCGTCCACTCCCACGTCGCCAGGCGTGTTCCAGAT
>DFBV01000011.1 GCA_002366755.1 Anaerolineales bacterium UBA3071 | reverse complement strand
GACCTACACCATCCTCTGGGAGATTACGGGCAACGAGCCGGCGCCTAATGTGATCATCACCGATCTTGTGCCCGATGGCACGACGTTCGACAGCGCCACGGGTGAGGGTGTGCATGACCCGGCAACCAACGTGGTGACCTGGAACCTGGGCGACTTCTGCCCGCCAGCCAACGGTAGCGTGAGCTTCACGGTCATCGTGGACCGCGATCTGGTGGACCCAGCGGAGATCAGCAACACGGCGGTCATCTCCGATGACGATCCCGGAACTGACCCCGCCGAGGATCAGGATATCACGCCGGTGATCTTCACCAGCGAGATCGGCGACCTGGTCTGGTTCGACATCAATGCCAACGCCGTGCAGGATGCAGGCGAGGCGGGCATGCCCGGCGTGGTGCTGAACCTGTACGATGCCGGCGCGGACGGTGTCTGTGGCACAGCCGACGACGCGTGGCTGGACACCCGCACGACCGACGCCGCCGGAGCATACATGTTTGACCTGCTGCTCGAGGGCGACTACTGCGTGAACGTGGACCTGGCGACTGTGGCAGCAGACCACTTCCTCACACCTGGGATGTCGATGCCACACGGGCCCATCGCTCTGGCTCCGGACCTGGACCCCGATGAGCAGTACCTGGACGCCGACTTCGGCTTCTATCCGGGTGGCTCCATCGGCGACTACGTGTGGCTGGACTCCAATGGCGACGCTGTGCAGGATGCCAGCGAGAACGGCATTGCCGGCGTGGTGGTGAACCTGTACGAGGCTGGCCCCGACGGTATCGGCGGCACAGCGGACGACATACTGGTAGGCAGCGCGACCACCGACGCCAGCGGCTTCTATCTGTTCGATCCACTGCCGATGCGTGTCTACTGGGTAGACGTGGTTGAAAGCACGCTGCCAGCGGACGTCTTCCTGAGCCCCGGCATAGTTGAGCCGCTCCTCGTCAATCTGGTCCCCGGTGAGGACTACCTGGACGCCGACTTTGGTTACTATCCGGGTGGCTCCATCGGCGACTTCGTCTGGCTGGATGAGGATAGGGACGGTGAGCAGGATGCAGGCGAGGCAGGCATCGCTGATGTGGCGGTGAACCTGCTCGATGCCGGTGCGGACGGCCTCTGCGACACCGCCGATGATGTGCTGCTGGATAGCGGCGTCACCGATGCCGACGGCCTGTACATCTTCGACCCTCTACCCATCGGCACCTACTGCGTAGGCGTGGATGAAAGCACAGTGCCAGTGGGCTTGAACCTCAGCTTCGGCATCCAGGAGCCACACGGCCCCATCAACCTGGGCGCATGGGAGGACTACCTGAACGCCGACTTTGGCTACGCCTGGCCCGAGATCGTCATCACCAAGGCTGTGGACAAGGAGTACGTACACCGCCACGAGGACCTGACCTTCACCGTCACGGTGAGCAGCGAAGGCCCCGGACCTGCGGATGGTGTGGTGGTCACGGACGAGATCAGTGAGTACCTCGAGTACATCCGGCTGAACACCACCCAGGGCATGGCGGTATGGAACAGTGGCACGCGGACGGTCACCGCCCACATCGGCTGGCTCAATGAGGGCGAAGAGGTGACCATCACCATCACTGGCCGAGTGATCGACATCCCCACCGCTGATCTGCCCAAGACCATCTACGACATGGCGGTGGTAGACTTCACCGGCGGGCCTGGGCCAGAAGAGTCGAACGAGACGGTGACGGAAGTGGTCTACTTCGCTCCAGGCGAGATCCCCGAGCCGAGCACCATGCTCTTGATGGGAAGCGGCTTGCTGAGCCTGGCAGGGTACGCACAACTGCAACTGCGGCGACGCCGCCGGGAGGAAGAGTAGACGTTCCTCCGTCAACGAGTGAGCAGCCCTGAGCGCTCACAGAATCAGAAGTAACAGAACGTCCCCCAGTGAATGTCACTGGGGGACGTTTTCTGCGCACAGAGTTCTCCAGTTCCCCGGTTCCTCTGCTCCTTTGTCCCTTTGCTCCCCTGTCCCTCTCTGATCACCGCGCGTCGGTGAAGAACTCCTGGATGAATGCTTTCTCCGGTAGCACGGTTTCCTCGATGCTACCCTCCAACGGTGCGGTCACCTTGAACAGCACCGTGCCCTCTGCCGGATCGCGTCCGAAGTCGGGCCATAGGAAGAAGTAGAGGACAACGTGCGTTGCCCCGCCCTTGTTGGCGACAACCTTCAAAGCATAGAGTTCGCCATCGCCCACGGGAATGGGCTCCGAGGAGACGTCGGTCTGCCATCCGTCGGCGGCGTAGCAAATCTGCGGCGGGTGAAAGCTCTTCGACTTGCGGCTACCGATGAGGCTGAACCAGAGGCTGCGCCCACCGGCCTGCTGGTAGCGGCGAAAGACGTAATGCTCAGGCTCCAAGAGAATGAAGACCTCCAGGTTCGTCTGCGGCACGTCCTGCCCCTGCCAGTCGCCGATGTCCAGCGGCAGATCGTCCAGGTTGGGGCCCAAGCGGAAGTCGTAGCCTGTGCGCAGTGCCCGCTCGCGCCCCGTGCGCCGCCAGTTGTCGATGTCGGCCACGAATTGGAAGCCCTGGTTGGTGCGCGCACGGCTCAACAGTGTCTCCCGCTGGGTAATGAGCAACGCTACCAGCACGGCCACGATCAGCATGACGAGAACTACAAGATATCGGCGCGTATCCCGCGACATCGGAATGCTCGGCTCAGCAGAAGCAGCAAGGCAAAGGCAAACAGAAAGAAGACGAAGCCGGAGTAGTCATGATAGTAGGTCATCCCGGTGCCAGCCCCCCAGGTATCGGCCACCCACAGCAAGGAAGCCACGCGGAAGATATTGCCGAGGATAGCCACGGGAATGGCCGACAGCACCAGCAGCAGGTGGCCCCACCACGGTCCATCAAGCATGTAGATGAAGATAGCCACCAGCGTGAAGAGGGCGACGATGGAGCGTAACCCGCTGCATTGCGCCCCAACCACCAAGTCCACGTTAGGCAAGGTGACCTGGGCGCCACGAACCGTGGCGTCCACGCCCACGACCCGCGCTACCGCGGTCGAGCAGCTTCCAGTGAGGAGTTGCAGCGGCAAGCTGGCCCTTTCCACAAACGGCAGCGGTACCATGAAGATCAGGAAGCCAATGGGAAAGGTCAAGCGTCGCAGCGCCCGTGTGCCCAGGAAGAACCAGGCCAACCCGGCCAGCAACACGATCAGCGCCAGCGCCGCCAGGAAGTAGGCCTTGTTCAACAGGGCGACTAGATAGCCGACCAACCCCAGGCCCAGAGGGATCAGACCAACGTTGGCAGGCTCACGCTCGCCCTTTGGCCATTGCCGCCAGGCCAGAAAAGCAGACACAGGCAGCACCAGCCAGCCGTGAGAGTAGTAGTCGTTGGTTAACCACTCGTTGACCAGCCAGCGCAGTGTGGGATAAGAAAGCGCCAGCAGCAGCACCCCCACCAGCGCAGCCGCCAGTGCCGAACGTTTGTCGAATGCCATCGGTCCTATCCTCACCCCTCGCCGACGACTAACTCGTAGATGCGCTGCAGTTCCTCCTCCGAGTAGAAGCGGATCACCAGTTTGCCACCCCGTTTGGAACGAGTCAGGGCAACCTTGGTGCCCAGAGCAGTGCGGAACTGCTCTTCTAACGCTTGAGTCTCGATCTTCCAGGCTTCCTCGAGAGCGTCTTCTTCCTCCCTCGCCCCCTGCGATTCCTTCTCTGCGCGCTCCAGTGTGCGACGGACCAGTTCCTCAGTCTGTCGGACACTGAGGTTGCGGCGCTGCACCGCGGCTAGTGCGGCGAGCTGCGCTTGAGGCGTGGGAAGTCCCAGCAGTGCACGAGCATGGCCTTCGCTGATCTTTCTCGCCAGAATCGCCGACTTGATCTCCTTGGGCAACCGCAGCAGTCGCAGGGAGTTGGCCACTGCCGTCCGGCTCTTGCCCACCTCCTCGGCCACCTGTTCCTGGGTCAGTCCGAACTCGACCATCAGCATGCGGTAGGCATTCGCCGCTTCCAGCGGGTTCAGGTCAGTCCGCTGCAAATTCTCCACCAGCGCCCACGCCAGCTTCTGCCGGGAGGTAGCCTCTTTGATGATAACAGGAACGTTGGAGAGTCCAGCCATCTGTGCTGCCCGCCAGCGCCGCTCTCCGGCCACCAACTGATACTCTGTCCCTTCCCCATCTTCTTCCACATCTCGGGTGACGATGAGCGGCTGAATGAGGCCATGTTCACGGATGGAATCGGCCAACTCAGTTAGTGCTTCGGCGTCCATGGACTGACGCGGCTGCAGAGGGTTGGGGGCGATGGCCTCTACCGACGCTTCCAACACGCCGCCCGTCTGATCCGGCACTTCGGATGGCTCGGCAGGGATGAGCGCACCAAGACCGCGTCCAAGTCCTCGTTTGGTAGTGGGCATAGCATCACCTCGGGGTTGGAGGAGTGAGATTCTCCTCTCGCTGCATGAATTCTTGCGCCAGTGCCGCATACGCCTGCGCCCCAGCAGAGCGAGGCGCGTAGGTGAGAATCGTCTGACCGTAACTGGGGGCTTCGCCCAGGCGCACGCTGCGGGGAACCACCGTTCGGAATAGCCGCTGCGGGAAGTGACGACGCACCTCGTCGACGACCTCTTTGGCCAAGTTGGTGCGGGCATCGAACATGGTCATCACCATCCCCGCCACGCGCAGGCGTGGGTTCAGGTTATCTCTCACCAGTTGAATGGTGTGCAGCAAGTGACTGAGGCCCTCCAGCGCCAGATACTCGCACTGAATGGGAATGATCACGCCGTGATGGGCTGCAGTGAGGGCATTGATCGTGAGCAGTCCCAGGCTGGGAGGCGTGTCTATGAAGACGTAGTCGTAGCGCGGCAGAACGGGGCCCAGCGCCTCGCGCAGCAGCCACTCCCGTTGGATGATGCTCACCATCTCCACCTCCGCGCCGGCCAATTCCGGAGCCGAGGGCACCAAAGCCGCTGACGGTTGTTCAATAGAAATAGTGATATCCGATATCGGAACGTGGCCGATAAGTACATCGTAGAGAGAGTGCTTGAGGTCAGGCCAATCCACGCCCAGGCTGCTGGTGGCATTGGCCTGTGGATCCGCATCCACGATGAGCACCCGCCGTCCAGCAGCAGCTAGATAGGCCCCCAGGCTGATAGCCGTGGTCGTCTTGCCGACTCCTCCTTTTTGGTTGGCAAAGGCATAGACTCGGGTCATGATCGCTCACTGTTCGTTGGCGTAGGCGATGGCGAATGGCCCATGGCCGACATGGGCCTGCGATCAACCACATTGTAGCATACTCCTGCCAAGCGGTCAAGGGGAGGGAGTAGAAACAAAGCGAGGCGGCCACCACAGGCCGCCCCGCTTCCAATCTCTCGCCTTCTCAGCGAGGAATGATAGTCACCTTGCGGCCTTCTCCCTCGCCGATGCTCTGGGTCGTCACGTCAGGGTGATCTCGCAGGGCGACGTGCACGAGGCGTCGCTCGCGGGCGGGCATCGCTTCCAAGGCTACCACGCGGCCGGTGGCGACCGCACGCTCTGCCATGCGCAGTGCCAATTCCCTCAGCATACGCTCGCGCCGCGCCTTGTAACCCTCCACATCCACCACCAGGTTGATCCAGCGATGGATATGATTGTTGACCATCAGGCGCATGAGGAACTGCAACGAGGCCAGCGTTTCGCCCCGGCGACCAATGAGGATGCCCAAATCCTTGCCGACCACATCCAATGTCAGCGGTGGCTCTTCCCCTTCCTCCGCAGCGCCATAGCGGGCCATCACCTGGGCCTGTACCCCCAGATGGTCTAGCAGATACGAGAGCAGATTCTGGGCCAGCGCAGAGGTCTCTTCGCTGCCCACTTCTTCCATCGCCGCTTCTGGCGCGACGGCAACCGCCTCCTCGGGTTCTGCCGCTTCCTCCACAACTACGATCTCCTCTGCCGCCACTTCCTCTGCAATCTCTTCCTCCACTCGCCTGATGCGTTCGCCTTCGACGGTTGGGAGTTGCAGCCGCGGCGTCAGGCGCACAATGGCATCCTCAGCACCAATGCCCAGCACGCCTCGACTGCCAGGGTGTAGCACTTCGATGTCTACCTGGTCGCGCCTCAGGCCCAGCTCCGCTAGCCCATTATCAATAGCCGTCTCTATATTCCTACCGTGGATTTCAACGGACTTATCTGCGGATGTCATCATCACTACTTCCTTCTCCTGTTCTTCCTTCCCCCGGGAGCCGAAGGCTTGTCGCCGGCAGTCTTTTCCGTTTCCAGGGATGGGGCTTCAGTTCCAATCCCCAGCACTTTGATCTCCGCTTCAGGCACTCCCAGGCTCGTGGCGCGCTGCCTGTTTAATCCAGTATGCATAGTCGCCAGAGGGGAGGCCTGCGGCATCAACGACGTCTGCCAACTTCGTTTCGTCCGCAGAAGCTAAGTCGGTAAACGTGGCGATACCCGCAGCAGCCAGCACGGACGCCGTCTTGTCTCCGATGCCCTTGATGAGGGCCAGATTGTCACCTGCCGCAGCCGGCGCTTCGATCTCCGCCTTCCGCGCTTTCGCCTCGATTTTGGGTGCCTCCGCCGCGGGGTGGACGCCCCTGAGTGTGAAGTATTGCTGAATCAGGCTCAGCACGTTGGACACCACCCAGTACAGCGCCAGCCCAGACGGCACACCCAGCGTGATCCAGCCAAACATGATAGGCATGATGAGCATCATCTGTTTCATCATCCCCTGCTGGGGATCGTCACTGCCGGGCGAAGTGGTTTGAGTCATCTTCTGCACTACCAGTTGCGTGACGACCAACAGAATGGGCAGGATAAGATAGGAGATGAGTTGAGTCCAGTCCCTGGCCTGCCAGGCCTGAGTCAGCCATGCCGTCCCCACCTTCGCATCGGGGAAGGAAAGGTCGGGGATCCAGAAGAAGCGTTGACCCACCAACTCGCCGAGGCCAGCCAAGCGATAGAGCGCGTTGTAGAGGCCGATAAGGATGGGGAACTGGATGAGAAGTGGGAGACAGCCGCCCATGGGGCTGACCCCGGCCTCCTTGTAGAACTCCATCTGCTTCTGCGCCAGCGTCTCGCGGTCCTTGGCGTACTTCTTCTGCAGTTCCTGCAACTGCGGCTGCAGCGCCTGCATGGCCTTCGTGGACTGCATCTGCTTGATTGTCAGCGGCAGGGTGACGAGCTTGATGATAATGGTGAAAACGATGATGGCCCAACCGTAGCTGTAGGGAATGCCTGCATTGTCTATCAGCCCGTTGAGGAACATCAATGCCTCAGTCAAAGGAAAGACCACCAACGCCTGCCACGCGCCTTCTGCCGGGGCCTCGGGGTCAATGGGTCCCCGCTGACCGCCGCAACCGGCCAGCAGCAGGGCTGCCAGGATCAACACCAGAACCAAACCAATCTTGCGTTTGTGCTTCATGAAATTCAACTACCTCTCAGTGAATGGTAACCTTCTGAAGGTCCGATCAGGGCACCGGGTCGTATCCCCCCGGATTCCAAGGGTGGCAGCGAGCGATGCGCCGCAGGCCCAACCATCCCCCCTTCAGCACACCGTAGCGTTGGATGGCTTCGTAGCTGTATTCGGAACACGTAGGGGTGAAACGACAGCTCGAAGGCAACGCGGGGGAAATGAAACGCTGGTAACAGCGGATCAACGCTAACACAACCTGTTTCATTGCTCTTGCCGCCACAACCTGGCCCGCCGCAGCAGAGTTGCACAGGCCGTTGCCACCTCTTGATAGCTGGCCTCGGCGATGGGCGCACGAGCGACAAAGACCAGATCCCATCCCACCTCAATGTACTGCAAATGAAGACGTGCTGCTTCCCGCATCAGCCGTCGAGCTCGATTTCGGGCCACCGCCTTGCCCACACGGCGGCTGGCGGTGAATCCGAAGCGGCTGTAGGGCAGGTCGCTGGACAAAACGCAGAGCACGAGGAGCGGATGAGCCCACGAGCGTCCCTCTTCCCGCACCTGTCGGAAGCGTGCTCCGTCTCGGAGTCGTTGGTACCGCTTCACCTCACACCGTGAGTCGCTTGCGTCCTTTCCGACGGCGCGCCTTGATCACCCGGCGACCACCAGGCGTGCTCATGCGATGCCGGAAGCCATGTACTCGTTTGCGTCGCCGCACTTTGGGTTGATACGTTCGCTTGGGCATAACCGATATCTCCTGGAATCACGGCCGGCGACGAGAAAACGGCGCCCCCGTGCTGATTCATAGTACAAAAGCGGGGAGGAAAGAGATGCTCCTCCCCTACCAGAACACTGCTATTATACCCGCGCTTGCAGTTCTGTGTCAAATCGTCCGGTGGCGGCTGGCAAGGTACAAGGAAGTTCTCAGGCCCGTGGAAGCAAGGTCATCGCCTCGCTGTCGAGAGCAAGGCAAACCATGTGGCCAAGAGGCGGAAGGTCAGTTGCCGCCGCTATCTCGAATTCCAGCTCCACATCCCCCTCATGCCGCAAACGCAGACGATGAGAGCTACCGCGAAAGGAACAAGCCACCAGTGTGCCGCAGATGAGGTTGATGCTCTCTGCTGCTTCGGACGATGGCACCGGCCTGGCCGCCTCAGGTCGGATCACCAGGGTGACTTCATCGCCGACGCGAATCCCGCCCGCCTCTGGCGGATCGAGGGTCAACGTGCCCACAGTGGTAGCAATCTCCAACGCCGGAGTGATCGCCGTTGTGCGGCCAGGCAGCAGGTTGTTCAGCCCCAGGAACCGGGCCACGAACTCGCTAACAGGCCAGCGGTACACTGCCTCCGGCGTGCCCTCCTGCACGATACGACCTTCCTGCATGATGAGCACGCGGTCAGACACGGCAAAGGCTTCCTCTTGATCGTGAGTCACGTACAGCGTCGTCACCCCAACCGTCTTCAGGATAGCCCTCAGTTCGCCCATCAGCCCCTCGCGCAGCGTGCGGTCGAGCGAGCCCAGCGGTTCATCCAGCATGAGCAGGAGCGGCCGCGGGGCTAAGCTGCGGGCTAGCGCCACCCGCTGCTGCTCGCCGCCGGAAAGCTCGTAGACCTGGCGATGCTCGTAGCCCTGCAGGCTCACCAGGTCCAACATCTCCGCCACCCGCGCCCGTGTCTCCGCTTCCGCCAGCCCCTGCATACGCAGGCCGAAAGCGACGTTGGCCACCACGTCTTTGTGCGGGAAGAGCACGTAGTCCTGGAACATCAGCCCGAAGCCGCGGCGATGCACTGGCACCGCGTCCATGCTGCGGCCGGCAAAGAGGACGCTGCCCTCATCCGGTTCCTCCAGCCCGGAGATGATGCGCAGCAGCGTCGTCTTGCCGCAGCCCGAGGGGCCAAGCAGGCAGATCACCTCCCCCTCTTCCACGCTGAAGCTGACCTCGTGCAAGACGGGGGCATTATCGAAGGATTTGCTGATCCGGCGGACTTCCAGGTGAGACATCGGCTACTCAGGACTTTAAGCAGTGACGGTCAAATGATCCGGCCGCTTCGGAGATTATGCCACCAACGGCACCAATTCGCAAACTCCTCCTTGCAGTACAGGTCGCAACCTTGTAGGTACATGACCCTCAACGAGATCAGGGCCTCCGGATCCGGAAGCCCTGATCTTGTTGGCAGCACCAGAGCAATGCCAATGCCAATACAGAGACAAGAGCTCGCTGGCTGTGCTGACGCCAGCGGAGTACCTGAACTGAGAGCGATCGGACAGGTTGTCACTCGGCCAGCGTGCGCAAGGTGAGAGCGACGATGCGGCCCGTCTTGGTCAGCTTGAGCGGATCCACTCGCTCCGGCGTGTCCTCGGGGTGATTGGCGTCATCCTCGCTGCCGTCCCAGGTGAGCAGACCGGCCGGCACATCCCGCTCCTGGAATGGGGTCTGGTCGCTGACCTCCACCGCCGTGCCGAAATCCACCCTCCCGCCGACCTGTTCGGCACCATTCTCTAGATGCGCACGCAGCAGCGCCTCCCGTGTAAGGTTGCCCTCCATGGTCAGGAAGAAGCCACGACCAGCTCCCACCGCGTCCAGATGCAGCACGCTCACTGTCTTCGACAGCGGCAACAGAGGATGGGCGATGTAATGCAAAGAGCCTAGCTGGCCGAACTCCTCGGAACCCCATGCGGCGAAGAGCACGCTGCGACTGGGCTGGACACCGGACTGTTGCCAGAGGCGCGCCACCTCCAACAGCACACCCACACCAGAAGCATCGTCGTCTGCGCCGGGATAGAGCGTGCCATCGGGGCTGCGCCCCACGTGATCGTAATGCGCGCTGAGGATGACCAGCTCGTGGGCGAGTTCGGAATCGTTGCCGGGGATCAATCCCAACACGTTGGCCGTCGTCGTCGGCTGAGGTGGTTCCAGCGGCACCACCATCTCTGCCTGCAGACGCAGTGGCAGCGCGGGCGGAGAGCCGTTGAAATCGGCCATCGTGTATCCTGCTTCGTCTATCAGCCGCTTGAAGTTGTTCGGGGTTATCTCTAGCACTGGAATGGTCTCGGCGAAGATCTCGCTCAGAGCGAGCGGTATGCGGCGCTGTAGCTCCGATTCTTGTACATCGGTGACCAGCAGCAGCCCGCCAGCGCCATGTTCGATGGCTCTCTGCACTTCCAGCCTTGTGCTGCCAGGGACTCGGCGCAGAACGATTTTCCCGCCCAGGTCCATGCCGCCGTAATCATCGTCCCGCACCCAGACTACCTTTTCCGCCACCGTCCCGCCGCCGGCAGCGCCAACCATCACCTCTCGGAAGTCACGACCGTAGGCGAACTCGCTCAGGGCCTGACCTCCATCCAGCCACAACCTCAGACGGGGCAGGTCTGTGGACAGCGTACGGGTGAACGTGAAGTGCTGGAGGTACGTGCCATCGTCGCCCGCTGGTTGCAGGCCCAGGGCGGCGAACTGCTCGGCCACGTAACGGGCTGCCGCCTCGCCGCCGGGGGTACCCGACTCCCGTCCATCGTAGACTGGGCTGGCCAACTCCCGCACGTGCGCCAGCGCCGCCTCGCCATCGAAAGTCAAAGCGTCCTCCGCCCACTGCGGCGGCACGTGCCCACGGGCCGCCGACTCATGCCATGCCTCCTCGAACTCGGCAAACGTCATCCCCAGAGCAACCCGGAAGGCCGTATTGAGTTCTTCCCCCTCGCTCAGCGAACGCACCAACTCGTTCAGCGCCGCCTGGCCGTGCGTGGTGACGAGATAGCCTGCTGCGTCTCGCACCGCACCGTAGGCCAAGTCGGCCTGCGTGGAGTCGATCTGCTCGAAGGGAGGCAGCTCCGCCAGGGACAGCAACTGACCGTTCTTGGCTGCTCTCTGTACCTTCAAGATTCGCCGCGCTGCGAGATAGCCACTTTGCGGGGCTATCCGAGACTCCTCCACCCGGCCGATCCCTTCACGCAGCCAGTCCACCTCCAAACCTTGCTGCGCC
This sequence comes from Anaerolineales bacterium UBA3071, assembly GCA_002366755.1. GTDB lineage: Bacteria > Chloroflexota > Anaerolineae > UBA3071 > UBA3071 > UBA3071. The sequence goes on along the minus strand of DFBV01000011.1, from coordinate 2,529 downwards.
AGCAGATGGCGAGCAAAACTGTACGCCAACCTCCCGCGGTAATCGGTTGCGTCGCCACCCTCGTCCACGAGGATCTTGATCGCCTCGCCTGGCTCAGCCCAACTGTTCACGTCGTTGGACACAGAGGGGGCAATGGACGAACGGAAGGCCACGGCCTGGTCGTACAGCTTAACCTCGGTGGGGGCAGCAGGCACGATCTCCAGATCGACTGTCTCGCGGGCGTAGATCTCCTCCAGGTGCGGCAGGAGAGCCTGCGCCGGCGTTGCCAGCCGCAGCGGGTGACGGACCACGAAGTGCTCGCTGCTCACCGCCTCGAAGGGGACGCCAGCGTAGAACCACCGCTCGCCGCGCTGATGCAGCGCTGCCTCGTAATTTGCCCGTCGCTCCGTTCCCTCCGCAAGTTGATAGCGCAGCCTGAACACCGCCAGCGCGCCACCGTCGGTCAGGGCCAGCAACTGCCCCTCCAACTCGAAGGTCTGCAGCGGATGCTCGCTCAGGTCGGCGAACCAGTGGCGCTCCTCCTCCAGCAGCGTACCGTCCTCAGAATCCACGGTGGCCAGGAAAGCGTCGGCGTCGCCAGCGGCCACCGCCGCCTGGCGCGCGGTGAGCAGGGCCTGGAGCCCTTGCTCCGCTCCCGCCAAGCGGGACCCCCAGCCATCCTGCCAGGCGGCCTCGAACTCCCCAGTCGAAATGGACAACACCTGGTCGAAGGCAGCATCCAGCGACAGCCCGCTACCCAAGGCCGCCGCCAACCGTCCAGCGGCGTCACTGCCATACTGGTCGAGCAGATAGGCGGTCATAGCCCAAGCTTGAGCGCGCCAACGGTCCAGAGCGGACGAGGATGAGATATCGCGCTGTGCGAGGACGTCAGCCAAAGGCGTGGCCTCGTCCTCGTTCAGGATTCCCTGCAGCCTTGGCAGATGGATGCGCTGGAAATCCAGTGGATCGGCGCTGGCCTCCCGCACCAACGGCAGTCCAGCCCAGAGCCAGGGAGCCTGCGCTTCCTCCATGCCCGTCTGCGCCAAGGCCAGTTGCGTCAGGGTGGTAGTGAAAAGCTGTGTCCGAGTTAGATCATTCGTCACCACCAGCCGAGCACCATTTCCGTCAACCCAGGCCTTGGTGTATAGGGGCAGCGCTGGTGACACGGCCACCCGCAGATCATCGGCCTTGGAGTAGAGCTCCAGGCGATTCTGAGAGAGGGAGGGGGAGTGTGGGGGTGTGGAGGTGTGGAGGGCGGGAAACAGTGTCTTGGCGGTCTCCAGTAGCGAAGCTGCCAACTCCTTCTTGCCTGGCGGATAGGCGACGGTGAAGCGCTCGCTCGTCAGTTCCACCAGGGCGGGGCCGGCATAGCGCCAGCCCTCGTTCGTACGACGGAAGTGCACCGTGCCGCGCACGGTGCGGGGTATCCCCTCATCCTCCTGTGCGAAGCTGACGCTCAGTGTCGCCGTGGCCACGTCGCGGGCGGCGACTATGTCCGTGACCCGCAAGTTCACGTCCTGCAGCCCGTGGGCCTGCACATCGTCCCACCAGAAACCATCGGCTGCCTGCTGGTCGGCATCGGACGTGGCGAGAAAGCGCGCCAGATTGTCGGCGGCGATGGCCGCTTCGCGCACCTCCACCAGATCGAGAATGTCCGGTTCGGCCGAGGCCAGGCTGAGCAGCGCCAGGCTAGTCAAGCGGCCGGCGGCAGCCAACCGCTCCGGCTGGATGGTCTGCGGCAGGTCGGAGGGTCGGTGGTAGTAGGGGTCGTTCTTGATGTCCCAGATGAGCAGGCTGGCGGGCACGCTGGCTTGGCGGAAGGGGGAGTGGTCGCTGCAACCATGGTCGGTGACGGTGGTGGTGATGCCTAACGTCGCCGCCAGCGCTTCGAGCTTCATCGCCAGCGCGCCGAGGCCGTCCACGTTCAGCGTTTCGCCCCCCTCACCCACCATGTCGAGTTGGATCATGGCCACGGTGGCCGTCAGCGGGTAGCGGGGATGCTCGACGTAGTGTTGCGAGCCCCACAGCCCCTGCTCCTCGGCGTCCCAGGCTCCGAAGAGCACGGTGCGGTCGGGGACGTAGCCAGCCTCCTTCCAGGAGCGGGCGAGCTCCAAAAGCGCCGCCACGCCTGAAGCGTTATCATTGGCCCCGTGCCACACCGCGCCGGGAACCATCTGGCAGGAGCCCGGTTCGCCCGGCGGTGGGCAGCGCTGCCCGTCGGGGTCGCGGCCCAGGTGGTCGTAATGGGCGCCGATGATCACCACCTCGTCGGCGTGCTCTGGATCAGCGCCGGGGAAAACGCCCAGCACGTTGCGGCCAACCATCTGCCCCTCGTCGCCCAACGCGGTTGGGCTGCTACCCTGGTCCAATTGCACGCTCAGCCGGGCGTGGGTGGCAATCTCCAGGCTCTGGAATTGGATGGTGAGGTCAGCCAGCGTCAGCCCGCTGCCTTGCAGCAGGTCTTCCACCACCTCCGGCGAGATCATGAAGGCAGGGGAGGTCACCGGCACCCAGGCCTCGCGGTAATGGCCCAGAAAGTCAAAGGGGTAG
>DFBV01000138.1 GCA_002366755.1 Anaerolineales bacterium UBA3071 | reverse complement strand
GCCTGCGGCTGGAGTTGGGCCCCGGCGTCGGCCCGCCGCAGCGCATAATGGAGTTCGCGGGCTTTGATGTGACGAAGAACCTGATCCCCATCGGACGGCTGGGGTTCGTGCGAGACCTGGTGTGGCGAGAGCGCCCGCGCATTGCCTTCAACACCGCCTTCTTCCTGCTGGAGCACAACGACTTCTTCAGTTTCCACTCCGCCCTGGGCGAGCCGTTCGGGCTGTTCGTTCAGGACGGGGACATCTTGCGCCCGCCGCTGTACCAGCGGGCCACGCTTCTTCAGCGAACCGACGGCTCTTGGCAGGCCGGTCTCTTCTCCATGGAGGACGTGAGCATCATTCTGGCTGACGGCACGCGGCTAGGGCCTGGCAGCCCAATGCCTTTCACCCTGAACGTCCCCGCGGAGGTGACCGTCTACACCCGCATCTACGGTACGGCCACTCACGGCCGCGCTCTGGGCCGCACCCCCTCCGCCCCAGGCCGCGTCGAGCTCACCATCATTGACCAGCGAGTGGTTGGCCGGAAAGAAGGTGGACGGCTAGACATCCCTCAGAACGGCTTCGTGCTCTCCTTTGCCCCCCGCGTCTTGGTGCCGGAAGCCCATGCCCGGCTGCGCGTTACGCTGCGCGCCCGGCCCTGGGTGAGCTATCGCTTCGCCCGTGAGGAGCACCAGGACATCGTGCAGGCCTTGCAGGTGGGTCCACTGCTCTTGCAAGGGGGCCGATCGGTCCTCACGCCGACGCGATTGGCCGAAGAGGAGTTCTGGGTTGACCGGCCGGGCCACGATGGCCGCGTGGAGATCGGCGTGGTGCCTACCGAATACCCTGACGACGTGGACAGGACGCGTGCGGGCCGCGTGGGGATGGGTGTGGATCGAGAAGGGCAGTTGGTGGTGGTCGGCGTGGCGGGCATTGAGAAGAGAGCCAAGCCCCTTGAGGCGGACAGCCAGGGAGCCACGCTGGTCGAACTCGCAGAACTCCTCGCCGATGCGGGCGCCATCGGGGCCATCAACCTCGACGGCGGCGGCTCCACGCAGATCTTCTTCCTAAGCGGCCTGACTACCGTCGCTGGCAACCGCCTCGGTCTGTCCNNGGCATGTTGCCTTGATTCCATCTCACAAGCCAAGAGGAGATGCAAAGCACCACCCCTGCCTTCTCATCTCCATTCGTCATCAAGGTCAATCCAAATGAGAGATGTAGTCGGCGTGGGCCAGACCCAATGGAGTGATCTGCTGGGTGTCGGGATCGAAGAGATTGCCCGTGGCGTACGTGCGGTCGCTCAGGCTGTACCAGGCCCAGCGCTGCACCAGACGGTTGCCATCGGCCGCGTACCCCAATTCGTCGTCGGCAGCGGTGAGGAAGAAGTCGAACGTGGCGACCATGAAGTCCCGAACCCGCCGCTGATCGAAGCCATAGTCGGCCGGCATCAGGATGCCGTACTCACTGATGATAAGCGGCTTCTCCCTTTCCCCGCTCGCCTTCATCCAGCGCCGAAAAGCGAAAACCTGCTGCTCGAAGATCTCCAGGTCGTCGTGATCCTCGATCTCGTAGAGCACACCACTGCTGGCTTCGATCCCCGGCGGGATGTCCACGCCCCAGGAATCCTCCTCCTCACGCAAGATGAACGCGTGCACGTTCCACACGTCCACAGGCATCCTCTCGCCATAGAGCTCACCATAGGCCTCCAGAATCATGTCCAGGTACTGGAAGCGCAGTGGCGTCGGCTGCGCCACGCCGCCAATGGCCACCTGGCAGGAAGGGTCTGCTTTCTTCAGGGCACGATAGAGCTCGTGATAGCTCCTGGCGTAGTCAGACGGCGTCATGTTGTCCTGCCAGACCACGTCCGGCTCGTTGCCGATGAGCCAGAGAGAGCCTGGATTGTTGGCAGCGATCGCCTCGATGGTGACCAGGTTCGGGCGGTACCCCTCAGCGGCGAAACGCACCATCTGGGCGTAGGCCATGCCATTGAGACGGGGGGGATCAGGGTTCGTCTGCCAATCGAGGTACCAGCCTGCCCGTAGTCTGGCCACATCGTATTGGTCAACAGGAGGCAGGGCCAGCCCCACCCCGAAACGCTCCTGGATCGCGGCCGCTGGCAGATCTACTGGCAGTGGAGAGGCCTGCGCGGCTGGGGTCATTGCGGGCGAAGGGGAAGCAGGAGGAACCGGCTTCGGTGTAGCGGCATACACCAAGGGAGTTGATACGATGGTGGCGGGAACCGTGGGGACCAGCCGGTCGACGACCGTGGGCTGCTCGAGCGAAACAGCACGGAAAGCAGAAAACAGTCCGGAGCGCCCAGTGATGACGACCAAGAGCGCTCCGATCACCACAAGAACTATCCCGATCACACCCAGCTTGGCTGTAGACCATCTACTGCGCTGACTCATAACCTCACACCTCTCATGGTCACCATCTGGCGAGCCTTGCCCCGGCCTTTCCGCCGGCCGAAGGCGACTCAACGCCCTCCCTCGCCGCCGCTGGAAAGGTCAACGAAGGTGGTCTTGCCCGCTTCCACGACCACCTCTCTGCCGACGACCCGGCCATCAACCCTGGCAGCCAACCGGTAGTGGCCTGCGGGCACGTCGGCAAGCAGGAAGTTCTCGCCCCACTCGTCGTCGGGATGGATTCCCGGATCATCGGCGTAGACAGGGACGACGCGCCAGGGATGCTCAGCATCCTCGGCACGATAGAT
>DFBV01000092.1:1378-4280 GCA_002366755.1 Anaerolineales bacterium UBA3071 | reverse complement strand
ACTCTTCTGAGTGGAAGAGCCTTTTTGCTGAGGAGGAGCGTGTATTGCGCGCTTCTATCGGTACTTATGTAATGGACATTCAACACGTTGGAAGCACGGCCATCCCCGGACTTGAGGCCAAACCCATCATTGACATAGCCGTAGCCGTCCGGCGGCTGGAAGATGTAGAGAAATGCATTAAGCCACTCGAATGTCTAGGGTATGAATACAAAGCAGATGCGGGGCATCTTGGAAGGTTCTTCTTCGCCAAAGGGGATCCAAGTAGAAGGACGCACTACTTGCATATGGTTGAATGGAACAGCAACTCCTGGAAAAGCTATATACGCTTCCGAGACTATCTTCGTCAGCACAAAGAAGCGGCCAGGGAGTATGCCAGGCTCAAGAGGGAACTGGCCCGGAAGTCTCAAGGCAATCGTGATTTCTACACCCCAGGCAAGGCCGAATTCATTGAGTCGGTATTAGGCAGGGCGTTCCCAAAGTAAAAGGGACCTACCTTTATTTCGTTGTGGCAAGGGTATTAGGCAGACGAAATTTCCGCCTAATGCCCCTGAGAAGGGGAGTTATATGGAAACTTTCCGTATAATCATTAGTTAGCACGCCCATCCACACATGGAAGTTTGGATAGCCTGATGAAAAGAGCCAAGCTACCGGTTGTTGCTCATACCTTCTTACTGCGTTCCGGCTCAGTTCTCTTGCTGAGACGAGCCAACACCGGGTTTGAGGACGGGAATTACGGCCCGGTTGGAGGACATCTTGAGGGCGGTGAGTCCGTCAAACAGACAGCCATCCGCGAATGTCGGGAAGAGATAGGGGTGGAAATTGATCAAACTGACCTAAAGGTAGTTGGCGTCACCCATTACAACTCTCCCACAGGTGAAGGTATAGACTTCTTTCTGAGTACGAGCCAGTGGAGAGGTGAGCCGTACCCGCGAGCCGAATGCGATGATCTGCAATGGTGTCCGCTTGACGCACTTCCGGAAAACACGATCCCGTTCGTGCGCCGAGCGATAGAACATCATTTGCGGTCGGGATTGTGGTTTGATGAAATCGGGTGGGAGCAGTAAGTGGTCTGCCCACACAGGCTTGCTCTTGAATGGGTTGGAGGGCGTGCTAACACCGCATGCACCCGACCTGGCTAATCTCGGCGCTTTTCGACTGCTCCAAGCCTGAGAAGTCGTCGAGCCAGCGACGTCGACGACGCTAGACCCGCCAGGCGGGTGATGCTAACCGTTAGCCCGCTTGCTATAGAGTTGCTAAAGGAGATGTACAATGCTATCGAACTACGTAAAACGCTTCCAGCTACCTCTTTTCTTCCTCCTGTGCCTGATCATTTCCTGGGCAATCTGGATTCCCCAAGCCATTACCAAATTGAGCGACCCGCAAGCACCCATTGCCGGCAGTTCACCGTTGAATATGCTGGCTGTGTGGGCGCCAGCGCTATCAGCCATTCTACTGTCGCGTATGATGGAAGGAAAAGCCGGACCGCAAGCATTATTTCATCCAATTCGACGCTGGCGAGTCGGTATTCAATGGTATCTCTTTATCCTGTTGTATCCCACTGTCATTTGGTTTCTGGCACGCGCGACAGATACTGTGTTCGGTCAATCCTTCGAGTTCACAATTCCCATTCTCACCTACTTCCCACCAGAGCAATCTTATATGGTGGTAGTTGCCTTAGTTTTCGCCTTCCCCAATACGCTGGGGGAGGAGCTTGGCTGGCGTGGCTTTGCCCTGCCCAGGCTGCAAGCGAAGTACGATGCGCTTGTATCCAGCATTATGCTAGGCCTTTTCTGGGCGGTCTGGCATATTCCGATGTGGATCGCAAACGATATTATGGGGTTGGATTTACTCAGGTCTGTGGTGACCATAACCACATACGCGATCATCTTCACCTGGGTCTACAACAATACAGGTGGCAGTTTGCTTTTGGCTTGGCTGTTTCATACATCAACGACGATTACTCAATACTTCCTACAAATCCCGCTGACCCTCACCGATGACATCTTGAGGTGGGGCGTGGCTATTCTTGTCGTCGTCATAGCTGGATCCCCGCACTTGTCGCGCAAACATAAGAGATACAGGCTGCCCACAGAACCACCAGCGGGCTAACCCGTGCGTGCAGCCGACTCGCCTCCGCTGCGCTCCGGCGAGCGGCTGACGCACACCGTTCGGCGGCTACTGCAATTCTATCACTCGTGCTACTCTAGCAGAGCCATGCATCGCTTCAATATAAATAACACACAGCTGAACCAAAACATATACGCCGCCAGGTGCTGGTGAGTGAACATAGATGAGACGAGCTGTGAATCTGACCCACCCACGCCTGCGGGAATGGTGGACGGATGATCCCGTAGACCCGGGCCGGATGTCGCTGAACGACCCTGGCGTGCAGCAGTTGGTCACCGCCATCAGTCCGGAATCACATACCACCGATCTTGGTGGCGTTATGAGCCTTAATGTCAGACTGGACGCGGCCGGGCTCGTGCTGCGCGTTCACCAAAGCCAGAGCAGGATGACCTCAAATCTAGTGAGCGGCCTAACCACCGCATGAACCCGACCGGCCCTATCGGCCCGCGTTGCATCCCAGGCTCAAGAAGGGACTGGCTCGGAAGTCTCAAGGCAATCGTGATTCCTATACCCCAGGCAAGGTCGAATTCATTGAATCGGTGTCAAGAGTGGCTGAGGGTGAGATACATGTAGAGGATAAACATCCTGGAGCTTGAAGGAATAACCTCGCATAACAGGCCGTGTGCGGCTATGAAAGGTATTGGGCTCAAAGGGAATACGCGCCCAAAGTGATAAACAGAAGGGAGAATGACTCATGATTGACACTGGCCTGAAAGACAAGGTCGTTCTTGTGACAGGTGCCAACCATGGCATTGGTGCTGCAACAGCCAAAGCC
>DFBV01000092.1:0-1348 GCA_002366755.1 Anaerolineales bacterium UBA3071 | reverse complement strand
AGGGTATGGTATCAGCGAAGAGGAGATGAGTCAAGCTGACACGCCCGGTTTACCGTTCTATCTGGCGCGGTGGGCTATGTCCGCCGACGAAGTCGTTCAGAACATTCGGGACAGCGGAGGTCAAGCCGAGGCCTGGGAAGCGGATTTAGCTGTTCCGACTACAATTCCTCAACTGTTCGACCGGGCCGAAGAGGCGTTCGGTCCTGTGGATGTGTTGATCAACAACGCTGCACATTGGAAGCCCGACACGTTCATTCCTACGCGTCAGGAGCAGCCGGGCGTGCTCAGTTCGAGCGGATGCCATACGTTTACAATCACGGCAGAATCACATGACCAACATTTCGCGGTAAACAGCCGTGCGGTAGCGCTCATGATGGCTGAATATGCTCGTCGTCATATTGGGCGAGGTGCGCGCTGGGGACGGATTGTCAACGTAAGCACCGATGGAGCGTCCGGCTTCTCTGGCGATGTGTCTTATGGTGCCAGCAAACACGCACTGGAGAGTTACAGCCGAGCCACAGCGAAGGAGTTGGGTAAGTACGGCATCACGGTAAACATCGTATCACTTGGAGCAGTCCAGACGGGCTGGATTAGGCCGGCGATGGAGAAACAGATCGTTGCCAGTTATCCGTTAGGGCGCATAGGGCAGCCGGAAGACGTAGCCGATGTCATCGTGTTTTTGGCTTCGGAACAGGCACGCTGGGTTACTGGACAGCTCATCTACGTCGGAGGCGGGCACACGATGCACCTGTGAGGAAAGGTGAATGAAGCTGCACAACAACTGGAAGCTGATGGACTTCGCGCCGGGACAGGGGCTCTCCCTGGGAGCCTACGCCCCACAGTACGACGACAGCGACTGGCTGCCCGCGGCCGTACCGGGGGACGTGCATACCTCGCTGGTCAAAGCGGGCCGCATCCCGCCGCCATTTTACGGCATGAACGTCGAGACCTGCCAGTGGGTGGAGGAGCGAGAATGGTGGTACCGCACTACCTTCCAAGTGCCCGATGTTCCCTCCAATCCGCAATCCAAAATCCGCAATCCGCAATGGGATGTCCGCTACTTGCTGCGCTTCGATGGCCTGGACACCTTCGCTACCGTCTACCTGAACGGCGCTGAGGTCGGCCGCCAGGCCAACATGTTCATCGCCGCCGAGTTCGACGTCAGCGAGCGCCTGCGCTTTGGCGCTGCGAATACGCTGGCGGTGCGCTTCGATCCCGTGATGGCCACTATCGGCGACCGCCCGTGGATTGACGACAAATGGGTTCCACGTAATCCCATCCGCGTCTGGGTGCGCAAGGCGCAATACAACTTCGGTTGGGACTGGGCGCCCCGCCTGGTCAGCGTGGG
>DFBV01000055.1:2302-2716 GCA_002366755.1 Anaerolineales bacterium UBA3071 | reverse complement strand
CTCCTCGTCGCCCTCCTTGTCTTCACCATCACCTCTCCCTTCGTCTTCCTCGACTGGAGCAACTGGGTGCAGGCGGTGATCAACGAGCAGGGGGCCATGGTGCGGGGTGAGGCCGATTTTCCCTTCACCCGCCAGTACCGTGGCACCGTGCCTTACATCTACTTCTTCGAGCAGCAACTGAAGTGGGGCATGGGATGGCCGTTGGGGATCGTTGCTCTGGCCGGACTGGCCTGGGCCCTGCTGCGGGCGCTTCTGGGCAAGGCCAGGATGGGCGAATGGATCCTGCTCTCCTGGATCGTCCCCTACTTCGGCATCACCGGCCTCTTCCTGGCCAAGTTCATGCGCTATATGTCACCGGTGGTGCCGCTGTTGTGCGTGATGGGGGCGGGGATGCTGTCTGCCATTGACCGTTGG
>DFBV01000055.1:1752-2256 GCA_002366755.1 Anaerolineales bacterium UBA3071 | reverse complement strand
ATCTTGCTTCTGACCATGCTGTGGGCTCTGGCTTTCGTCAACGGCATCTATGGTCATACGCATCCGTGGATTGCCGCTTCCCGCTGGATCTACGCTAACGTCCCCGATGGCTCGGTACTGGCCTCGGAGCATTGGGACGATGACCTGCCGCTGGGCTTGCCGGAGCCGGGGGCCGACTGGGGGTCGCACGGCTACCGCGTAGTGGACTTGCCTCTCTACGAAGATGACAACGAGTCCAAGTACCAACTCCTGCGCTCCCGCCTGCAGGAGGCGGACTACATCGTGCTGTCGTCGAACCGGCTCTACGCGTCCATCCCCCGCCTGCCGGAGCGTTACCCGTTGACCACGAAGTACTACGACCTGCTGTTCAGCGGGCAACTGGGCTTCGAGAAGATGGCCGAGTTCACCACCTACCCCCGCCTGGGGCCGCTGGTGTTCCGCGACGACAGCGCCGACGAGAGCTTCACCGTCTACGACCATCCCAAGCCCATCGTCTTCCAGAAG
>DFBV01000055.1:0-1713 GCA_002366755.1 Anaerolineales bacterium UBA3071 | reverse complement strand
GCGGTACCGAACTACGTGGGCAAGCCGATCCTGCTCGCTCGCTTGTGGCCCCAGCCGAAGGGACATGCACCCCCGCCGCAGCCGGAGAAGCCGGAGAAGGAGCGCAAGTCGCTGCTGCTCGATCAGCCGGTGGACGAGCTGCCGGTAGTGCACGACTTCCGCTGGAACCGTTGGGCCAGTCGCTCGACCGTCGGCGCCGTGCTGGTCTGGTGGCTGGCGCTGGCGCTGTTGGGATTGGTTGCCTGGCCGCTTACCTTCGTCATCTTCAGCAACCTGCGGGATCGGGGCTACCTCTTCGCTCGCGGGCTGGGCTGGCTGATCGTCGGCTACGTCAACTGGCTGCTGGCCAGCCTGCATCTGATGAAGAACAGCCTGCTAACCATCTGGCTGGGGATCCTGCTGCTGGCGCTGCTCAGCATCTGGTTATGGCGGCGGAACCGGCTGGAGTTCGCTCGTTTCTGGCGGGCGCAGCGGCGGTTCATCCTCTTCTGCGAGGGGCTGCTCGGGCTGGCCTTCCTGGCCTTTGTAGGCATCCGCTTGCTGAACCCCGACCTGTGGCAGCCGTGGCAGGGGGGCGAGAAGTTCATGGAGTTCGCCTTCCTCAACGCCATCACCCGCAGTCCCTACTTCCCACCCTACGACCCCTACTTCGCTGGCGGGTACATGAACTACTATTACTACGGCCAGTACCTGGTGGCTGTGCTCATCAAGCTGACCGGCATCCAGGCATCGGTGGCCTTCAATCTGGCGGTGCCGACGCTGTTTGCCTTGACGGTGGCTGGGGCGTTTTCGGTGGTGTACAATCTCGCTGGGTACCAAGTCGCAGGTCGCAGGTCGCAGGTCGCAGATCGCAAATCGCAAATCGCAAATCGCAGTTGGTGGAGGAGAGGGCTGGTGGCGGGGCTGCTGGGCTCGCTCTTCGTGGCCGTGTTGGGTAATCTGGACGGCATGGCGGTGGTGCTGCGCCGACTGGCTGGTGTGAGCGGCAGTGGTTTCCAGAGTCGCATTCCGGGGGTGCAGACGCTGGTGCGGGCGGTAGGGGGGCTGAAAACGGTCATCACCACCGGGCAGCGGCTGCCTGCTTACAACTACTGGGAGCCCACCCGCGTTATTCCTCCTACCATCAACGAGTTTCCCTACTGGAGTTTTCTTTTTGCCGATCTGCACCCGCACATGATCGGCATTCCCTTCACCCTGCTCTTCCTGGCCCTGGCGCTGAATCTGCTGGCCGGTCACAGCACCCGCTGGGATAGCAAGGGCTGGATTGAAAGAGTGTTGAGCTTCCTTGTCCTGCCGCTGACGCTGGGCGCGCTGGCGGCCATCAACACCTGGGATCTGCCCACCTACCTGGGGCTGGGCGTGCTGGTCTACCTGGTACGGGAGTGGCGGCGTCATGGGCGTATCCGCTGGCTGCCGACCGTCGGCTTCGCCGTCGCGCTGGCCGTGCTCTCTCTGGGGCTTTACTATCCCTTCTTCCATTCATACGAGGCGGTGGGCGCTGGCGGCGTGGGGTTGGTGAAGGTCAAGACCAGCCTGGGGCAGTGGCTCAATATCTGGGGCTTCTTCATCTTCTTGGCCTTGACCTATCTTCTGATTGAGCTGCGCCGCCGCCGGGCACGGCTGGGGCTGCTGCGATGGCTGCGGCTGCTGTTCGACCGCTGGGAACAAGCGCCCCGCTTTGCCCGCTTGCATAGCCTGCTGGTGAGCGGGTCA
>DFBV01000174.1:4611-5537 GCA_002366755.1 Anaerolineales bacterium UBA3071 | reverse complement strand
TGCATACGCCCTTCTCTGCACACGGGCGCGCTGCTGGCGCTCCTCATCCTGCTGTCACTGGCACTCGCCGCCTGCCCGCGAAGCTTGACACCCACGGCAACGCTGCCGGTCGCATCTCCCACATCACCACCCAAGACGACTCCAAGTCCCAGCCTGCCATCTCCCACACCCATGCCCTTCCTGCCACCTCTCCAGTACTTCCTGTCGCCTCGGTCGCAGCTAGTGCACGTGCAAGCGGCCGACACCGACGACGACGGTGTAGAGGAGACGATCATACTCTACCGCGACAGCGACCGACCAGATGGTTTCATCCGAGGCCTCATCGCCGAGCCCCCCACCCCAGATACCCCCACACCTACGCCTTCCGCCGACACGGTCCCCCTTCCCGATGTGTACTGGCTGGGCCACGGAGCAGCGGTGGAACTCTTCCAGGACAGTTGGGAGAAACTACGCGTGGAAGACATCAACGGCGACGGGAGAACAGAACTCCTGCTGGAAGGGCATTGGGATGCGGAGACGCCCGCCGTGCACGTCTTCCAGTGGGACGGCGAGGGCTATGTGCGGCTGCTGGGCCTTCAGGCCCGGGGCGAGTTGACCATCGAAGAGGAGGATGAAAAAGAGCAACTGCGCTTCACCACTCTGGAGCACGTCTTCCCTCGCTCCGGTATCATCACCAGCGGCTCGGCGCTGTGGGAGGATGGCCGCTATCAAGTGCTGTATGAGACCACGTGGGAAACGGAGACACCGGCGGATGCCCCGCACCCCGAGGCTGCGCTGGTGCACTACTACCAGGCTCTGGCTGCAGAGGATGCCAACACTGCCTATCGCTGGTGGAGCGGCGATCTCCAGGCCCAACTCGACGCTGCAGCCCTTGGTGATCGTCTGATGTCGCTGCCAGACCTGCGCTTGGAGCGAGTGGAACTGCT
>DFBV01000174.1:4237-4530 GCA_002366755.1 Anaerolineales bacterium UBA3071 | reverse complement strand
CTGGCACGGCTCAACGGCACGCCTTCGGGACAAGAGTGGCGCACTTCACCACCGACGACGGGCACCGACGATGGGCTGACTGAGGATCTCGTCAGCGATCTGATCCTCGACACGGAGGGGCGGCTGTGGATCGCCTGCGGGAATAGCGGGATCACGCTGTCGGACGGCACCTACTGGATCGCGATCCAGCAGCAGGAAGATGGGCTGGCCAACGACACTGTGCATGCCCTGCTCCTCGATCCTTTGGATCGATTCTGGTTCGCCACGTCATCGGGCATCACCCGCTACGACGG
>DFBV01000174.1:0-4177 GCA_002366755.1 Anaerolineales bacterium UBA3071 | reverse complement strand
GCTCGACGCAAGTCAATGCTGTAGCCGTGGACGAGGATGGCGCGGTCTGGCTGGGATTCACCACTCCCCCACCGACGGGAGAGGGGGCTCTCGTCGCTCGCTACGGTGGCGAAGGGTGGCAGTTTTTCGGTTCCCAGGATGGCCTGGTGGGCAACAGCGTCAACACGTTGGTTGTGGCTCCGGATGGCTCGCTCTGGGCAGCGTTGGCCGACAGCTCCGGGACGGGGGGCGGTCTGGGCGTCTGGACGGGCGAGGAGTGGCGAGTGCAAACGCTCTTCGACGCCCTCGTTGATGTGCCGGTGTACGACATCGCCTTCGACGCTATCGGTGGTATGTGGATCGGCACGGCGCGGGGTGCGGCCTACGGCTTTGGCAGTGCGTGGCTGTCCTACACGACAGCAGGCAGGCCAACCGCTAACGCGGTGAACGTCGTACTCGTGGCCCCCGATGGCATGGTGTACTTCGGCACAGCCGCTGGACTCACCCGTTTTCGGGATGCCGTGCCCTTGGAGGTTATCGGCGGCGGTCAGTAGCCGCTCAGGAGAGCACAGGATGAACATCAGGGAGGCCATGGCTCGCTACCTGCCGCTGATCGAAGAGGCACTCCAGGCAGCGCTGCAAACGTCGCACAAGACCCTGGCCGCACACCACGGCATGATGCACTATCACTTGGGTTGGGTGGATCAGAGGTTTCAGTCGAAGCCTGCCGGCGGCGGCAAGCGGTTGCGCCCCCTGCTCTGCCTCTTGGCCTGCGAGGCAGCAGGCGGGGACGTGCAGGTGGCACTGCCGGCAGCGGCAGCCATCGAAATCCTGCACAACTTCTCGCTGGTGCACGACGACATCGAGGATGACAGTCCCACCCGACGGGGCCGCCCGGCCGTCTGGGCGCTCTGGGGCGTGCCGCAGGCGATCAACGTGGGCGACGCTCTGTTCGCCCTGGCGCACCGAACACTGGGGCAGCTCTCGGAACAGGACGTGCCGGCCGACCGCGTCTTGGGGGCGACCCGCGCCTTCCACGATACGTGTGTAGCACTGACGGAGGGGCAGTACCTGGACATGAGTTTCGAAGCGCGGCTGGACGTGACCGTGGACGAGTACATGGAGATGATCAGGGGCAAGACAGCGGCGCTGATGGGGCTTTCGACCCAATTAGGGGCACTACTGGCCGGAGCGCCTGCCGGCAGGATCGGTCACTTCCACCGCTTCGGCAGGATGCTGGGGATCGCGTTTCAGATCGAAGACGACATCCTGGGCATCTGGGGTGATGAGGCGCTCACGGGCAAGTCGGCTGCAAGCGACATCCTGGAGAGGAAGAAGACGCTGCCCGTAGTCTACGCCCTGCAGAGCGCAGTCGGCGAGCGGCTGAGGGCCATCTACCAGAAGCGAGAACTGACACCCGAAGACACCCCCTCCGTACTGGTGTTGCTGGAAGAGGTCCACGCCCGCGGCTACGCCAAGCGGCTGGCCGAGGAAGCTCTCCACCAGGCGCTGGAAGCGCTGGCTGCCACAGGGCTGGGGGAAGCGGCGCTTGCTCCGCTGGGAGAACTGGCCGCGCTGCTGCAAGGGCGGAGACGGTGACGAAACAGGTCAGCCAAAGAGGCGGAAGATGCGCTCAAGCAGCCGATTTCTCGCGCAGCGCCCGCTCGTATGCCCTCTCGAGCTTCTCCGTGGTAGCTTCGATGGAGTAGCGCTGCGCCGTGCGCCTGGCCTGCTGCGCAAGTGCATAACGTTCCGCAGTATCTCGCAGCAAGCGCACGACCTCGGTGGCGAAGGCCGTTTCGTCGCGCTTTGTCAGGACGCTATCCACTCCCGACGTGAGCATATCCTCCGTCGCCCAGGCGCGCACCGCCACCGAGGGCAAGCCAGCGGCCAAGGCCTCCAAAACCGACAACGGCTGAACTTCCGACCTGGATGCGAAGGCGAAGAGATCAGCAGCAGCCAGATAGTCGGGCACCTGGATATGCTCCACGTAGCCAGCGAACACCACCTCACCGGCGATGCCCAGCTCCTGCACCTGCCGCCGCAAGTGCTTCTCCTCCGGCCCGCTGCCGACTAGCATCAGCCTACATCCAGACTCCTCCGCCAGCACCAGCCGGAAAGCCCGCAGCAGGAAGGGGATGCCTTTCTCCATGGCAAACCGCCCCACGTACACCAGCACTCGCTCGCCCGCGCCAAGCTCATGCTTTTCCCTGACCCACCCCCCTTCTCCTCGCCCGAAAGCATCCAGTCGCACAGGTGTGGGGATGATCTCCATGCACTGAGCGCCGCCGAGTTCCTCCAGCAGTCGCGTCATATGTGGCGAGGGACAGACCACCAGATCGCAATCGTTCACGTAATCGGCCACGACGCGCCGGATTGCCTTCTTGATCAGCGGATCGCCAGCTTCTCCTACGGGCACGTAGCAGGAGTAGTCCTCGTAGCGGCTATGGCAGGTGAAGGCCAGCGGCACCCGTAGCTTGCGGGCCACACGAACCGCTTCCCGCCCCATGATGGCGGGATGATGGCTGTGGATGACGTCAAGTCCAAGTGAGGGGAGAAGGCGCGAGATTCGAGGCGAGAAAGGCAAAGCCAGAGAGGCATTGTAGCTCTCGGGCAAGTCAATGGCCGGATAGCGGAAGATGCCGTCCTCGTCATCCTCGTAGCCGCGACAGGCAGGGGCGAAGATGAACACCTCATGCCCCCGATCCATAAGCCCGCGCCGGAAAAGGCAAATGGAGGTCACCACGCCGCTGATGATCGGCTTGTACGTGTTAGAGAACATCCCAATGCGCACAGCGTTTCCTTCGCTCTTCCGATGACGACGTCAGACCATCAGCACTGCCTGGCCGCGGACGTCGCGCAGCCGTTTGGCCGCCTCTGCCTGCCCCTGCCTCTCCAAGTCCTTGGCGATGGCTTCCATTGCCTCCAGCAAGGCGTCATTGATCTGTTCGCGGTTCTCTTCCAGCATCGCTTGCGTCCCCTCGGGGAACTCTTCTTCCAGCAAGCGGTTGATGAAGCGAACCTCCGGCGGCATGCTCTCTTCGAGCATCTCCATGATCGCCCGCCAAATGGTTCGCAACCGCCCGATTGCCGCCGTCGCCCCTGTCCGTTCAGCCTCCTGCAGATTCATGGAGAGCACGGCCATCAGCATATCGTTGATGCCGTCACTGTGCTCGCGCACGGCAGCGCGGGGGTCCTCACTCTCCAGAAGCTTGCGCAGCAGCTTAGTCGCCCGCTCCGCCTCCCGCTGCACCTCTTTGTCCACCTTGTCCGTAAGTTCAAGAAGTCGTGAACGCAAGGCGCGCAGCCGACGGGCCTCCCGCTTCTGCCCCTCTTGGGCTGCCGCATCCAGGCGAGCCGTGAGCGTCTGGAAGAAGCCGTAGTCCAGAAGCCGCCGCACCAACCGCACTAGCATCTCGAGCTCCTCGTCATCCTCAACTGCAATCAGCTTTTCGACCAGTTGCTCAGGCGTGGCAACGTCTCCCAGTCGCTCCAGTACCTCCCGCTCCGTCTTGGCTTCTTTGCCCCAGGATGTCATGTCCAAGAGCTGATTGCGCAGCGCCAGCATCTGGCGGGCTTGTTTCTCTTCGCCATCCTCCTTTGCCCGCTCGGCCATGGAACTGAGCAGAGCGAAGAATTCGTAGTCCAGCTCCTCGTCGTGCTCCTTCACAATGGCCTGCAGCATATCCTCGTTGCCACGAGCATCCAACAGCCGCTGAATGAGCCGTAGCTGCGCTCGCTGCTCTTCCAGTTGCTCCGGGGTCACACCATCGGCGATCACAATGGCATCCAGCAGGTTGAGCAGGGTGAGGTACTGCTTGGCCTGGAAGAGATACCCTTTGCGCTGCTGCGGCGGCAGGCTGTTCATCAGGGTGGTGGTCATCTCCCCAATGACCTTCTGGCGCTCAGTCTCGCCCATGTCCACCTGTTGAGGCAAAAAAACGCCCAGAAACTCCTTTTCAGCATCGTGGTAAAGGAGCGGTGCGCTCATCACTCCCCTGTGCTGGCAGGCAGGACAGATGACAGCGTTGAGCCGCCCCTCCAGCAATTGCATCTTCAATTCCGGCTGCCGTCGGGCATCAACAATGGTGTGCAACTCGACTGTGACCGGCATGCCGCAGTTGGGACACCGGACACGCACCGGACGAGGCATAAAAAGGGGTATGGACATAAGCTTGACTTCCTCTCCTAGGCCTGA
>DFBV01000263.1:7125-7340 GCA_002366755.1 Anaerolineales bacterium UBA3071 | reverse complement strand
GCCCAGACGGTCTCGAAGCGTGAGAGACTGTGGTCAATGAGCGTACGCAACGGCTGAGTATGGGCCACCGGTGGCACGCCACCAGGACTACAGCCCGCCACCGCTTCCACTTCATGTGCCCGGGCGATGCGCACCTTCTTCTTGCTGATTCCCAAGAGCTTGGCGATGCGCTTGCCATCCGCCATCCGGTCGCCAGCCACTAGCACCAGCAGCGG
>DFBV01000263.1:2957-6948 GCA_002366755.1 Anaerolineales bacterium UBA3071 | reverse complement strand
AGCCTCATGGTGCCGCCCCGACACCCTCTTCTACTCGCACCGTTCCCGCACCCAGCAGCTCTACCAGTTCCTCTTCAAGTTCAGCACAGTACCCCGTGGTGCTGTTGGGGAAGCTCAGTTCCCACACGTGACCATCAGCTTCCACACGCAGGGTGAAGCGATCCTGTCCACGATAGCGGCCAAGCGCATCGTAGACCCGGCTCAGGCGGTGCAGATCTGCTTCGCGGTTGGGCGAGCGACGAAAGGTGATCTCGATCTGGCAGGGAGCGAGCTGCTGATAGGTGTCCTCTGGCTCTGGACGAAGCGGAAGGTCGGCCTCTGGCTCTGGATGAGACGGAGTGCCNNGAATCGCAGGTGAGGGACAGTTCCTGATTTCTGTCGTTCACCTTCCCCGTGACGATGAGGATGCGGTCCGTTTCCCACATCTCCCTCGTACGTTGCCAAACCCTGGGAAAGATGACCACGTCTATAGTGCCCCGCAGGTCTTCCAGTTGGGCAAAGGCCATTGGCTTGTTGGTGCGAGTGATGATCTGATGCACCCGACTGACCATGCCAGCCACGGTATGCCTCTCGCCCACCATCTCCTCGGTGAGATCGTCGGAATAGAGAGTGACTATGTTGCTGAGGCTCACAGCCACTTGCTGCAGCGGGTGAGCGGAGATGTAGGTGCCTGTCAGGTCCTTCTCCCAGTTGAGCATCTCACGGCTCGGAGCATGCGTGGCCGGGGGAGCCCCATTCAGCAGCGGTTCGACCGACGCGGCAATGCCCAGATCAAACAACGAGAGCTGCCCAAGCTCCCGCGCCTGATGAGTCTGACCGCTGATGCCAATCATGCGGTCCATGACGCCCAGAAGTTGGATGCGGCCGCCGAAAGCATCCAAGGCACCCACCTTGATCATACACTCCAAAGCCCGACGGTTGACCTGCCGCAAGTCCACACGCTGGCAGAAATCCTCCAGTGAAGTGAACTCGCCTCCCTCCTTCCGTGCAGCCACGATCGCTTCCACCGGCCCTTCACCCACGTTTTTGACCGCTCCCAGGCCGAAGTGAATGGCCCGTGTGCCATCCACAGTCTGTTCGATGGTGAAACCCGAATCGCTGCAGTTGACGTCCGGCGGCAATACCTTGATGTTCATCCGGCGGCACTCAGCGACGAATGCGGCCAGCTTGTCTGTCTTATGCCGTTCCACGGTGAGCAGCGCGGCCATGTACTCCACCGGGTAGTGGGCTTTGAGATAGGCCGTCTGACAGGTGATCATCGCGTAGTCGGCTGCGTGCGCTTTGTTGAAGCCATAGCGAGCGAAGTAGGTGATGTCATCGAAGATGGCACTGGCGACCTCCCGGCCGACGCCGCGCTGCACAGCGCCAGCCACGAATCTGTCGCGGTGTTCCAGGAGTTCCTTTTTCTTCTTCTTTCCTACGGCGCGCCGCATCAGGTCTGCATCCGCCCCGGAGTAGCCTGCCAGGTCCGTCGCCATGCGGATTACATCTTCCTGGTAGACCATGATTCCATAGGTTTCGGACAGGATGGGCTCCAGCACAGGGTCGCGGTAGACCACTTCTTCCCGCCCACGCATGCGGTCTATGTAGCTATCAATGTACTCCATCGGGCCAGGCCGGTAGAGAGAGATGGTGGCGATGATGTGCTCGAACCGGCTGGGCTGCATGTTCGTCAGCACCCGCCTCATGCCCGACGACTCGACCTGGAACAGGCCGACCACGTGACCGCTGGCCAGCAGTCGCAGCGCCTCGGGATCTTCAAAGGGGATGTTATCCAGGTTGAGCTCACGTCCATGGCGCTGCTTGATCAGATCACAGGCCAGGCGCATGACGGCCAGCGTGGCCAGACCGAGGAAGTCCAACTTCAGCAGGCCAATGGCATCCAGGTCTTCCATGTCGTACTGGACGACGGCACTGGCCTTGTCACCCCCTTTGGTCGGACGGTGAAGCGGTGCGTAGGCCACCAAAGGCTTGTCGGAAATGACCACCCCTGCAGCGTGTGTAGAGGCATGGCGGGCCAATCCCTCCAGCTTCTGCGCTGTGTCAATCAGCTCTCGAATGTAGTCCACGTCCTCGTACAACTGGCGCAGATCATCCACTTTCTCCAGACCGTCCTCGATCTTCACCTTAGGGCCGGCCGGGATCATCTTGGCCACGCGGTCCACCTCGTTCAGAGGGATATCCAGGGCCCGGCCCACATCGCGTATGGCCGCCCTGGCTCCCATGGTGCCGAAGGTCATGATCTGGGCTACATTTTCGCGGCCGTACTTCTCGAGCGTGTAGTTGATCATCTCGTCGCGGCGGTCATCCGGATAGTCCAGGTCAATATCCGGCATGTTCACCCGTCCGGGGTTAAGAAACCGCTCGAAGATGAGATTGTAGAGCAAGGGATCGAGGTTGGTGATGCCCAGGCTATAGGCGACGATGGAGCCCGCTGCCGAGCCGCGCACGTTCCACCAGATGCCCCTGTTGGCGGCGTATTCGCACAGATCCCAAACGATCAGGAAGTAGGTGTCGAATCCCATCTGATGGATGATGTTCAGTTCGTGCTCCAGGCGAGCCCGTATCTCCTCATCGTCAGCCCGCTCACCGTACCGCCGTCGCAGACCTTGCTCGCAGAGGTGGCGCAGATACGTCTCAGGAGTGAAGCCCTCTGGCACGGTGAAGGGG
The DNA here is from genome assembly GCA_002366755.1 of Anaerolineales bacterium UBA3071. Lineage (GTDB taxonomy): Bacteria > Chloroflexota > Anaerolineae > UBA3071 > UBA3071 > UBA3071. The sequence goes on along the minus strand of DFBV01000263.1, from coordinate 4,278 downwards.
GGCAGGTGGTAATTCTCGAAATCCAGATGAACGTCGCACATTTCGGCGATGCGCACGGTATTGCTCAGTGCCCCGGCTACATCGCCAAAGAGGGCAGCCATCTCTTCCGGCGTCCGCATGTAGTAACTTGCGTCACTCATACGCATGCGGTCGGCCTGCCGGACCAGGGAGCCTGTCTGCACACAGAGCAACACGTCGTGGTACTTGGCGTCCTCTGCGCGGACATAGTGCACATCGTTGGTGGCGACCAACCCCAGGTCAAACTCCTTGGCCAACTCGATCAGTTGGCGGTTCGCTTGCGGCAGCCACTCTATGGCGTGATCCTGCAGTTCCAGGAAGTAGCGTTCGGGGCCAAAGACATCACGATACCAGGCGACCCGTTCCCGGGCCAACCCTATCTGCCCATCGCGCAGGAGACGGGGAATCTCGGAGGAGCCACAACCCGAGCAACAGATGAGCCCTTCGGCATGCGCAGAGAGGAAATCACGGTCAATGCGGGGCTTGTAGTAGAAGCCCTCCAGTTGTGCCGCCGTGGCGATCTGCATCAGGTTCTGATAACCTGCGTCACTGTGCGCCAGGAGCAGAATGTGGTAGCGATGCTTGTCCCGTTGGGGATCGCGATCATACATGGAACCCAGGGCCAGGTATGACTCCATGCCGATGATGGGCTTAATGCCTGCTCCTCTGCAAGCCTGGTAGAACTTGATGGCTCCATACATTGTGCCGTGGTCGGTCAGTGCCAGGGCAGGCATGCCCAGTTCCACAGCGCGGCCGACCAAGTCAGGAATACGGGCCAGGCCGTCGAGCAGTGAGTACTCGCTATGCACATGAAGGTGAACAAAGGGCTCGGTCATCTTACCTCTCGTGTGTGTTCACTCCCGTAGGAATGGCATCAGATAACCGGGGTAAACTAGCATTTTACGATTCTCGAACCTGGCCTCCACCAGATCTCCACAATCATCTGCCATGCTGGGGAGCGAACAGCCGTTGGCTCAGGTGCAACGCACTTCGGTTGTGAGATCAGGCTATTCTGAAGCGCGATTCGGTCAAGCAAACGGTCGAACGTGGAGCGGATCAAGTGCGTCGCACCTTGTGGCGGAGTAGTCACCGTTCGACTGCGATTGGTCTTGATTATACCACACTTCAACACAGGCGGGCAATGAGAAGAGCACACAGCCAGCAAATTCTCAAGTTGACTTTTTGGTTACGGCGAGAGAGGAACAGTTAGGAAGCGAATCTAACGAAACGCTAATGCTATTCTAACGGAAACCTAACACAGGTGCGGCATAATCGACGTAGAACGCACTTGGCTGTGTTGCAT
>DFBV01000263.1:2552-2840 GCA_002366755.1 Anaerolineales bacterium UBA3071 | reverse complement strand
GGTGCGCTCAGCGTACAACAAGTACACGCGCAAGGCGAACCTACACGGGATATCGGGCCTGCAAGCGGCACAGACACTGCTGCCGGCGACGGGCCTGGGCCACGTGCAAATAGAGGGCGTGCGTGGCCAACTGACGGACCATTACGACCCGCGCAGCAAGACTCTGCGGCTGTCGCAGGCCGTGGCCGGCACACCGTCGGTGGCCTCGCTGGCCATTGTGGCTCACGAGATCGGCCATGCCCAGCAGGATGCTCAAGGATACGTGCCGCTCAAGCTGCGCAGCGGCCT
>DFBV01000263.1:0-2526 GCA_002366755.1 Anaerolineales bacterium UBA3071 | reverse complement strand
GGCCTGCTGTTGAACATGACAGGGCTGGCCTGGCTGGGCGTGCTAGCCTTCGCTGCCGGGGCCGTGTTCGCCCTCATCACGCTGCCCGTGGAGTTTGACGCCAGCCGCCGAGGCTTGCAGTTGCTCAAGACGTATCAGTTGGCTGATGGGACGGAGATGAAGGAAGTCAAGAGTGTGCTCGATGCAGCGGCGTTGACCTACGTGGCGGCGCTGGCCCAGACGCTGGGCACACTGCTTTATTACGTCTTTCTGCTCACCGGTTTTGGCCGACGGCGGGACTAGGGACCGGTAGATCGGTCAACTCTACCAAGAAATGGAGGTATTCTTTGCACAAACGACGAATGGTGATCCTGCCCGTTCTGTTAGCAGTGAGCTTGATGATCATGGCGTGCGGCATCTGTCCTCTGGCAACGAGCCTGCAACCGCCGGAGGTGCAGGAGATCGAGCGTCTGGTGACCAGGGTGGTGGAAGTAGTTGCCACACCGACCGCCGAGACATCATCCCCGACCGAGCCCCCTCCGCCCGCGGGGGACATCGTCATCGAACCCGGCACCGATGTGGAGACAGAGATACTGAATGCCGTCTACAAGAGAGTCAACCCATCGGTGACCAACATCGCAACTGACCAGGGGCAAGGTTCTGGCTTCGTGTGGGATACCGAAGGTCACATCGTCACCAATGCCCATGTGCTACAGGGGGCGCGTGAAGTGCTTGTGACCTTCGCCGACGGCGTGAGCCTTCCTGCAGAGATGATCGGCGAGGACCCGGATAGCGACCTGGCCGTGCTCAAAGTTGACGCCGATTCGCACGAACTGCGCCCTGTGGAGTTAGGCGATGTGGACGAGGTAGAAGTGGGCGATCGGGCTATTGCCATCGGCAATCCCTTTGCCCTGCAAGGCACATTGACTCAGGGCATCATCAGCGCCAAGGGGCGCAGCATCCCAGCACTGACCCACTACTTCATCCCTGAAGCCCTTCAAACCGACGCGGCTATCAATCCCGGCAACTCTGGCGGGCCGCTGCTCGATGCAGAAGGGCGGGTCATCGGCGTCAATGCCCAGATTCAGACAGGCTCCCCCTTCATCAGGGCCAACGCAGGCATCGGCTTCGCTATTCCTGTGAACATCGCTCGCAGGGTCGTGCCCGCGCTGATCGAAGAGGGGCACTACGATCATCCCTACCTGGGCATCACTGGGTTGCACTACTCGCCAGCCCTATGGGAAGCACTGGGGCTCGATCCGCAGCAGCGGGGGGCATATGTTACCGCTGTCGTGCCCGGCGGGCCATCGGACAAAGCCGGGATACGGGAAGGCACTCGACAGACGGGGGAATCCTTGCCCGGGCCAGAGGGACCTGAGCCGCTCTATGCTGGCGGCGATCTCATCATCGCCATCGGCGATCGGCCTGTGAAGGACTTTGATGACTTGCTGGTATACCTGTTCCGCAACGCCTCAGCAGGAGATGTGGTAGATCTGGTCGTGCTGCGCGATGGCCAGGAGTCAGTCATCCCCGTGAAGCTCGGCATCCGCCCGTAACGCTGAGCGAGCATGGAAGACGGAAAGGATAGAATGGACAGGAGAAGAGAAAGCCGGAAGGGGATAAGCGGTCCGTCTTTCATTATCCATGTCTGTTACCCACTCTCCATCTTTCTGTTAGCTCTGATGCTCACGGCGTGCACGCCCGAGATGCTCACCCAGTGGATGGCTACGTCGACGCCCGCGCCGACACTCACAACGGTGGTGATCGTGGTCACGGCCACGCCGACACCGGGGCTGCCGGAAGTGCTGGCAGCCATCGACGTGGGTGAGCAGCGAGTGATTGCCGTCTACCAGCAAGCCAGCCCGGCAGTGGTCAACATCACCACCAAGATCCTCCGGAGGAGCTTCTTCTGGGGTGTCTATCCGGAAGAGGGAAGCGGTTCCGGCTTCGTCTGGGACTCCGATGGGCACATCATCACCAACTACCACGTAGTCGAGGACGCCCAAACGGTCGAAGTGAGTTTCGGCGAAGATGTGGTGATGCCCGCCGAGATCGTTGGTGTGGACCCGCCCAACGACCTGGCGGTGCTGCTAGTGGACACTTTGCCGGAGGGGGCGAAGCCCATACCGCTGGGAAGCTCCACAGACCTGCAGGTGGGCCAGACGACGATGGCCATCGGCAATCCCTTTGGACAGTTCGAGCGCACTCTGACCACAGGGGTGATCAGCGCGCTGAACCGCACGCTGGAGGTGGAGGATGGTCGTGTGCTGCGCCGTGTCATCCAGACCGACGCAGCGATCAATCGCGGCAACTCCGGTGGGCCACTGCTCGATTCGCAAGGGCGGCTCGTTGGCATCAACTCGGCCATCTTCTCACCCACGGGCACCTCGGCGGGCGTTGGCCTGGCCATCCCCGTGGATACGGCGAAGCGAGTGGTGCCGGAGCTGATCGCCCATGGCCGCTACCAGCATCCCTGGCTGGGGGGACTAGGCTACAGCATCACGCCCACGCTGGCCGAAGCACTGGAGTTGCCAGTGGAACGGGGGC
>DFBV01000125.1:9677-10625 GCA_002366755.1 Anaerolineales bacterium UBA3071 | reverse complement strand
ATGGGGTTGCGGTAGCGGAACTCGGAGCCGTAGTCCACCTCCACCGGCAGCCGGGCCATCTCCTCGATCAGGAACTTGCCCACCAGTCCCGAGTACGCCGATGTGCCGCAGGCGACGATGACCATTTTGTTGAACTGTCGCGCCTCTTCGAGGCCAAGATTGAGATCTTTCAGAAACACGTCGCCGGTCTCGAAGTCCACGCGGCCGCGGATGGTGTCGGTGATGGAGCGAGCCTGCTCCAGGATCTCCTTCTGCATGAAGTGCCTGTATTCGCCCTTGGCCGCCGACACAGGATCCCAGGGGACGGTGTGCACCTCAGGCTGCAGCGGCTCGCCCGCCAGAGTGTAGCAGCGGGCACCGTCGGCAGTAACCACCGCCATCTGCCGGTCTTCGAGGAAGATCATGTTCCGCGTGTGTTCCAGGATGGCCAGCATGTCCGAGGCCACGAACATCTCTCCCTGACCCAGACCGACGACAACGCCGCCAGCGTTGCCCATGCGGGCGACAACCAGCTTGTGCGGTTCGCGGCTGGAGAGGAGGCCGATGCCGTGAGCGCCCTTGATCTGTCCCAGCGCCCGCCGCGCCGCCACTTCCAGGCTGCTGCCGTCCTTCATGCACTCTTCCACCAGGTGCACGATGACCTCGGTATCGGTATCGGAGGCGAAGAGGTGACCTTGCGCCTGCAATTCCTGGCGCAAGGCCAGGAAGTTCTCCACGATACCGTTGTGAATGACCACGATCTCGCCGCTGCAGTCGGTATGCGGATGTGCGTTGCGCTGACTGGGGCGGCCGTGCGTCGCCCAGCGGGTATGGCCTATGCCGATGTGCCCGTGAACCGGCTCCTGCGCCAGCAACTCCTCCAACGCGCTCAGCTTGCCCACGTCCCGGCGCACAACGATGTGCCCATCCTGGATGACCGCCAGCCCGGCCGAATCGTAGCCGCGATAT
>DFBV01000125.1:7053-9593 GCA_002366755.1 Anaerolineales bacterium UBA3071 | reverse complement strand
GCCATCATGATTTGAAAGCCCTTGAACGCGCTCTCGCCGTTGCAAGGATGGACCTGCGCAGGATCGTCGATCCAGTCGGCGATTTGTTGCACGTAGGGCGGCATATCGTGGGCATAGTCCATCCCGCCAGGCCCCGAGATCACGCCATTTGAGTCACGGGTGATCGCCCGCCAGCCTCCGCCAGTCAGGACTTCGGCAAACCCCTCAGTGCCCTGGGCGCCGATGCGACATTTGCGCCACCAGTAATCCACCTCGGGCACGTCGGGTGCACCCTCGCCACATTCGACAATACCGCGCACGCCATTCTCAAACTGGATCAGCCCGGCGATATAGTCAGGCGAAGAGTGAATATCCTCGAACTTTCCCTTGCCCGCGGCCTGCCCTACGACCCACTGGGCCTCGGCCTCATCGTTGTACCAGCGCATGTAGCTGATCAGGTGCGGCATCATGTGCAGCATCCAACCAGTAGCATGTCCATAGACCGTGTGGACGCGCCCAATGGCCCCGCTGGCAATGATCTCTTTCACCTTCTGATAGTGCTGGCCGTAGCGATGTTGGTAGCTGATCACTGACTTGATATCAGCGCCGCGCAGCAACTTCATGATCTCCAGAGCCTCGTTGGTCGAGGTTGCCATCGGCTTTTCGAAGGCAATCAGTTGCACGCCCGCCTCAACGCCCGCCCGAATGAGTTCCAGCCGGAGTGTGGGCAGCGTACAGAAGGCAAAGATGTCCGGCCTGGTATCGGCCAGCATCTCTGCGGCGTCGCTGTTGGTGTACGAGACCCCGAGTTCTTTTGCAGCGGTCTCCATCCGCCCCTGATCAATGTCGCACAACCCCACGAGTTGAAAGCGTGGATTCTGGGAGAACGCCTCAGCGTGATGGGTGCCCCGTTTGCCCAGGCCGGCAATGGCAACGGTGTATTTTTTGGGTGTGTTGCTCATCTACTTCCCCCAGGCGCGGACGGTGTCAATCACGTAGTCAACCTCAGCCTGCTCCAGTTCAGGGAACATGGGCAGGGAGATGACCCTGGCGGCCGACCTTTCGGTCAGGGGCAACGAGACGTTCAGGTCGGCGGGCATGCCCCAGGGATAGCCCTCCTGCTCGTGGATGGCAATGGGATAGTGGGTCTTGGCATTGATGCCCGCTTTGTTGAGATACTCGAGCATCTTGTCGCGCTGTTCCGTCTCGATTACGTACAGGTGATAGACGTGTCTGTACCCCGGCTTTTCGAACGGAAGCTTGAGGCCAGTGTCCTTGAGCCCATCGGTGTACATCACGGCGATCTCTCGGCGGCGGTCATTCCATTGGTCAATTCTCTTCAGCTTGACGCTGAGGACAGCAGCATGCAGGTCGTCGAGGCGGCTGTTGTGGCCCATGCTGTGGTGCGATCGTTGGAGCGAGCCGTGGTTACGCAGGGCACGGAGGTCATCAACGATGTCGCCGCGATTGGTGACGATGCTGCCGCTGTCGCCAAAGGTGCCCAGGTTCTTCTGGGCGATGAAACTGACGCAGACCGCGTCGCTCAGCTCGCCGATGGCAAACCCATCGCCGGTCGCGCCGATTGCCTGGGCACAGTCCTCGATCACGAGCAGGTCGTGCCGTTTGGCGATCTCGGCGATGGCCGTCATGTTGGCCAGTTGGCCGTAGAGGTGCACCGGCACGATGGCCCTGGTCTTATCCGTGATGGCCGCTTCGATCTTGGTGGCATCTATGTTGCACGTATCCGGCTCAATCTCCACAAACACCGGCTTGGCGCCGGCGATCCACACTGCTTCTGCGGTGGCGAAAAAGGTGTTGGCCACCGTGATAACCTCGTCGCCGGGTCCGATGCCCAGGGCCACAAAGACCAGCCAGAGCGCGTCGGTGCCCGAGTTACAGCCGATGGCATGCTTCGTGTTGAAATGGGCTGCAAGCTCCTTCTCGAAGCGGGCCAGCGTCGGCCCCATCACGTACTTGCCGCTTTCAAGTACCTCCAACATGGCCGCATCAATCTCTTCTTTCAGATTGTGATACTGTCTGACGTGACCATAGAATCCGACTTTCATTGTTCGATTCCTCCTGTTTATGTCGTGGTGAAACGATAGTGTGGTTCACCTCTGGTAGTCTGAGAGACGGGAGTAGGCCGGACTGACGGCAGGAGGGCAAGCGGGGGGAAGAGATACCGCACCTCCCCCTGTTCGTCCCGATGAGGGGTGACATCCCTCATCACCGCTTTACCACTTCCAGCCCTGACTGGGAATCCGGCCAAAAAGGAGTCAAGAAGAGAAGCAGGCTCAAGATGCCTGCAAGGCCACTGCGCGCCATTTTGTCCCGCCAGTCACCCGACGGCTTTGTTGGCGCGCTTCTACTGGAGAGGGGAAGAGCAAGGACCGTAGCCAGCCCTGGAGGCTTCCGCCGATCTTTCCGATTTTTCCACACGAAAGATACGAAAGGAACGAAAAGCACGGAAATGTTTTCGTGTTTTTCGTGAGCTTTCGCGTTTTTCGTAGTAGTTAGCACCCACCTCGCGGTGGGGAACCTCCTCCTCGTCAACAGGAGTT
>DFBV01000125.1:1740-7015 GCA_002366755.1 Anaerolineales bacterium UBA3071 | reverse complement strand
CAGGACCAACTGACCACACGACCAACAAGACTAGGCGACTAACAACCCCTGTCCAGGCGCTGTTCTCCCCTGCAAGTCTCAGATTTCGCCGCTACACACCACCTCCTTTGGCAAAGAGTGTGCTCATTTTATCACAAGCCGTCCCCCAGGACAAAAGCAGCCTCTGACCCACTACCGACGGCGCGACCGTGGCCGATACGCCAAGCGGGGATCGAGTGTATCGCGCAAGCCATCGCCCACCAGATTGATGGCCAGCACGACGAGCGCCAGGGCCAAGCCGGGGAAAACAGTGACCCACGGGGCCTGCCGCAGGAACTCCCGCCCCTCCCGCAGCATAGCTCCCCACTCTGGCCACGGCGGCTGTACGCCCATTCCCAGGAAACTGAGCGCCGAGGCGTTGAGGATGGCCCACCCCACGTTGAGCGTAGCCATGACCACCAGGGACGAGAGCACGTTGGGCAAGATGTGACGGAAGATGACGCGTGTCGTGCTGCAACCCACGGTAATCGCAGCCCGCACGTAGGGCCGCTTGCGCACGACCAGGACCTGACCTCGCACCAGACGCGTGTAGGCGGGGATACTGGCCACGCCTACAGCGAGCATCACATTCCACAGCCCTCGCCCCGTGACGCTCACGATGAGCATGGCCAGAAGGATGCTGGGAAAAGCCAGCACGACGTCCATGATGGCCATGATCAAGCCATCCACGCGGCGACCGTGGTATCCCGCCAGCAGACCCAGCAGCATTCCCGGCAGCGAGGCGATGAGCACAGCGACGCCGCCTACGAGCAGAGAAGTGCGTCCACCGAACAACAACCGGCTAAAAAGATCACGCCCAAAGAGATCCGTGCCCGCCCAGTGAACGCGACTGGGTGGCTGAAGCTGGACCGGCGGGTCCATGACCAGCGGATCGTACGGGGCCAGCCACGGGGCCAACAGCACCATTCCCACCACCACAGCGAGGACAATCATGCCCACCAGCGCCCCAGCGTTCTGTCGCACCCGCCGGCGAGGCGGCGGCGCGTACTCGTACCGGGGCGGTGCCCTGCGCGTGGGAATGGGAAAACGGCGTTTCATCATCCAGAGTCACGCATGAAGCGCCTCGGAGTGCGGTTTCGGCTCGTAGTTACGCACGAAGCACCGCGCAGTGCGGTTTCGCGCCACTCCGCTCCGCTCCGTGACGCACTACGAGCCTCTCTCCGTGCTACAACGCGGAATGTGACATTCGTCACTGTAGCTACCTTCGCGCTTCTCAATACGAGCGCGAGACATCCTTGGACAAGTTCAGAATGATGTCTCACTACTACTGCCCAAGCGCGAAGTTGCTCTTGGAAGACTCCTTAGGGTCCATAAAAGAATGACTTCCCGACACGATGTCATTGCGAGCGTTTTTNNAGGAGATTGCTTCGTCGCAAAAAGCGCTCCTCGCAATGACACGATTGGGGAACTTATTCATTTACAGGCCCTTAGCTGGTAGCCTGCGAGCTCAGGCCTTGGGATGGTCTGGGTCAGGCACGCAGGCATCCACGGGGCACACCTCAGCGCACTGCGACTCGTCGAAGTAGCCCTCGCACTCGACGCACAGCTCAGGGTCAATGACGTAGATATCATCCCCCTCGCTGATGGCACCGACGGGACATTCGTCTTCGCAGGCTGCGCAGGCGATGCACTCGTCAGTGATCTTGTAGGCCATGATTTCCCTCCTGTTGTGATGTTTGTTGTGATGTACCGGGCCATCCGACCCGTACGCAAGAAGCCGGTCCGAGAAACTGCAAAGGCGCCACTCGGTCACTGACAACGCGTTGAGCCTCCTGGTTCTCAGACGGGCAAAACCGACTGTATGTCACTCTTCAGGGGATACCGCTTTCAACAACGCCTCCACCTCCTCCACCATTCCCATGGTCACCATTGCCAAGCCCACGTACAACCAGAACAGCGCCGCCATGTGCGGGTACACCAGATTGAACAGGTAGTGGTCCAGAACACCTGCCACCAGTACCCCTGTCAGCGCGCCGCCAAGCCCCAGCAAGACCGCCTCCAGACGCGGCTCAAGCACACCTCGCCGCCAGCAGCGCCAGAAGCGAACGAAGAGCAGGGCCATCGCCAGCAGAAACAGGCCCAATCCGATCAAGCCCATCTCTTCAGCCATCAGCAAGTATACGCTGGAGACGCCGAGGTAGACGTCAATTTCCGGCGTGCCGGAGAATCCCACCCCCAGCCAGGGATGACGTCCGATGAGAATGAACGCGTCTTTGTACTCGCCAAAGCGCATCTGCGTGGCCAGGTCCTGTCCCCGCACCCCTTCGACGAGATGCACGATGTAGGTCTGCGTCTGCGGCAGTAGCAGGAGTAGCGCCATCCCCATCAGGCCAACCCACAGCAATCGCCGGTACCTCAGCAGCGCCAACACCAGCAAGACTACGGCAAAACCCATCATCGAACTTCGGGAATAGGTCAGGTAGAGGCAGAGCATCTGAGCCCCCAGCATCACCGCCACCAGCCGACGATCAAAGAGGGGCCGATCGGCAAACAGTTGGGGCGCTGTCAGCCCGCTGACGAAGACCATCAATCCGCCCAGCACGTTCGGGTCAATGGAGGTGCCAACAGCGCGCATGGGATTGTCCGGATTGTCTTCGATGAAGCGCAACACGCCACGGCCAGCGGGGTAGTCCAGGCGACCGAGTGCCGAAAGCAGACGCACGGCCCAATCCTCGGGAATGACGTACAGGAAGATGGCGGTGAACGCCGCCGCTGCCCCAGCCAGCATGATCACGCCAGCCAGCCGCTCCAGGTCCTCGCGGGTACGGATGTTGTTGATCACCACGAAGAACAGAGAGATGCCGATGAGGAGTTCCAGGAAGCGGCGCAGCGTGGTGGAGGTCGGTCGGGCATGGCCCATGCCCAGGGCAAAGGCGAACAGTGCAAAGACCATGAAGAGAGCCACAGGCAGCCCCAGGGGGCTGGCGACGAACGTCCGATCACGCCGCGTGGCTATCCTGGTCACCCAGACGAAGAAGATGGCCATCAGCACCAGGTCGAGAAACGTGGGGGTGAATCCCAACCTCGACTTGAACATGGGCAGGGCGGCAAAGGGGAGCAAGCAGATGATGCCCACCAGGAAGAGAAGCCCCCACTGCGTGCTGCGTAGCATCAGCAGGCCGCCGATGAGTGCTACCGCGCCAGCGACAGCATACAGCCCACCCAGCGCCCCCACGTACAGCCCGCCGATCAGGGCACCTGCCAGGCACAAGCCCAGCAGCGCTATCATAGCCGTGCGGCGATCAGGATGGAAGAGATAGGTTGTGAAGCGGTTGAGTATGGCTTCAGTCATGAGACAACAAGGGTCCACAGGCTATGCACACCAGTACACGCGGGGCATTGGACAGACCCTATGGCAGATTGATGCGGCAGATCTCCACCATATCGCCGAGGGGCTCTCCGGCCAGAGCAGCAGCCTCTCGCAACCGCAGGTCTGCCGGATCGTATAGACCCACTACCAATCTGTATTCTCCCCTTGCCATGTTTGGCGGCAATGGCAACGCCGTATAGCCCGGCAGTGTTTCACCGCTGCTCCAGGTTGTGGGTGGACGCAAAGGGCCAATGGGAAGTTGATCACTTTGAGCAATGAGCGCGCCACTTCCATCCTCTACCCGCAGCGTGATCTGATAGTCAGCGGCGACCGGCTGCAGCACTTCCCAATCCAGACGAACAAGCAGGAAGTCTGATCCGTGAAACCGGACCCTGGTATAGCCCGCTCCACGCAGTTGCAGGGCGTCTTCCCACACAGCGTGGCCTGACATGGTGTCCTTCACAGGCGTATGTGCCGGAGAATGATACAGGCAGAGCCGCAGATCAAGATAGCTGATGCAATCCACACGATAGGACACCGCCAACAGGTACTTCTCCACAAAGAAGCCTGGATCCAGTTCGTCTTCACCGCTCAGCACCAGCCACAGCCTCTCGTGGCCGGAGAGAATGCCTTGCAGTTGCTCCGCAACAACGTGCGGCACCACCATTGATCCTGTCACCGGATAGGATTCCGGCAACTCTGTATCAGGAATGACATAGAATGCAGGACTGTCAGGAAAGTAGTACTTGTACAACAGATGCTGGCGCGGGCCGTCAATGGCGATGCCATCACCAGGGCGGAGCACATCGCGTAGAAACGAGATGGCCTGGCGATACTCGCTGTGCCGATAGTCAGTATAGAAGTGAGACAGTGCCAAAGCAGAGACCAACAATGGTACACTGAGGACAGCCAGGCCTAGTGGACGCCTCTGGTGCTCCAGAGCAGTGATTGGCAGAGCCAGAATGATCAATAGCGCAGGAAGCGCAACGATAACGTAGCGGGCCAGTATGTAGCGCGGCATAAGCGCACCGAGCAACACCGGCACGAAAGACAGCAAAGCGAAATAGCGGGACCACGGTACAAGGTTGCCATCATCAACCGCTTGAAGCGGGTCGGGTCGAGGCCTCAACCAGGCATAGACAAGCCCAGTTACGTACAATGGCAGGACGAAATACGAAACCCAAGACTGCGCAGGCTGGTAGACGGGATTGGCAAAGACAAAATCGCGCCATACTCGGTCGAGATACGTGATGACGGCTATCAAGGATAGACCACCGCCTCCTGAGACGATTTCCAATGTGCTACGCATACCGGGCGAGGTGCCAATCCATAGCACGGCCGGCGCCATGGAGGCAACTTGCAGGAGAACCCATATGCGCCACGACAGACGGTGGCGGATTGTGAGATAGAAGACACTTTGCACTACCAGTCCGAGAACGGTTCCATAGTGGAGGCCCAACATAACCCAGTTGACCAGCACGTACGCCACTGCTCGCCAGCGCTCAGTTGCAGGCTCCTCAGCTCGGTCCCTGGACGAGCAGCACAAATCCATGAACAGATAGGAAGACGCCAACGACAACACGATCACAGGCGCATACATGCGCGCTTCTTGCGAGTAGTAAACCAGTGTAGGCGATATGGCCGCGAGCAAGCCAGCGAGGAAGGCGACGCGTCTGCCGGCAAAGCGACATGTCAACCTCCAGAGCAAGATGACACCAAGCACCCCGGTCAATGCTGGCAATGCCCGCAGTGCGAACTCACTCTGTCCGAACAGCCGAGACCAGGCATGCATCAAGATGGCCCAAAGCGGGCTGTGTTGGAAGGAATCCGGCCAATGAAGACGCACGATGTCGGCTAATGGAGGGCGAGACTTCATGGCCGTTGCCGCTTCATCATACCACAGGCTGTCACCGCCCAGGCTCCAAA
>DFBV01000125.1:0-1688 GCA_002366755.1 Anaerolineales bacterium UBA3071 | reverse complement strand
TTGGTCATCGCATGCCCGCCCCTCTCACCTTGTGCCCCCCCCTTATCAAGCCAAACGTCATCAAGCCAAACGTCACTACCAGCCAATCGCCCAAGCTCATCATCACCACAAATCACTACCGCCGTGCGATGCCACATGATTGCCTAGATGGATGACACTGGAACTATGGCGGCCGTCTTCGTGCTGCGAATAAATACCAGTCTGATCTACTGTGTGCTGATCCGCATGTAGCTCAGCAAGTTATTCAGCGTCTCTCTCCGCGACATTCTGTAGGAGAAGATGCGCTGCTTGAGTGCATATCCCTTCCAGAACTTGTACACCAACCAGAAGAGCCCATTGCGCGGCAGTCCGATTGCCCGCCTTACCAGCGGCCGCAGCCAGGGAAACTCAACCGTGATGGAAAAGAGCTTCTGCAGGTTCTCAATCCGCCTTTTTTCGTCAGGGTCAAAGCGCAACGGTGTGTCGTCGGTCACCGAGCCAGACAGATCATCGAAGCTGTCGATCAGCCCTTGCCGGCGGGCCAGTTCCCCCAACTCGGTCTTTGGGTAGGGCTGGTAGATGAAGCAGTTAGCATAGTCAGGCTGGCAGGCGATGTTAAGTTCCAACGTCTCCAGGTCGGCCACCAGACCTCCGCCCGGGAGGCCCACCATGTTGTTGGTCGAGAAGGCGATGCCCTGCCGCCGCAGGGTGCGAGCCGCCTCAATGATCTGCTCTTTACTCATGTTGCGCTTGAGAACAGCGTTGCGCAGCTCGTCATTGCCCGTTTCCAACCCGAAGCTAACGCTGGTGCAGCCCCCCTCTTTGAGCAACGCAACCCGGTCATCGGTTACCAGGTCGGCCCGCACCTGTGCCCACCAAGGGAGCCCCACCATGGCCCTGCACTTGGGAGCGAATTCCCTCAACCACTTGCGATTGAGGATGAAGGTGTCATCGAAGAAGAGGACAAAGGCCAGTCCGTACCGGTCACGGACCTGGACGATCTCGGCCAAGACGTTGTCCACACTGCGGCGGCGGGTGCGCGGCCCTTTCCCTCGGTAGATCTCGGAATAGGCTTTGTTGAAGCAGAAAGAGCAATCGTAGGGACAGCCCCGCCCGGTGATGAAGGGGCGGATCATGTGTCCACGGCTGGGCGGGTGGGCCTCGTACAGCAGGTCCCGATCCACAAACGGCAGTTCGTCTAACTCGCGGTTGCTAAGCAGGGGGCGCACCGGGTTGCGGACGATCTCGCTAGATGGTGTTTTCCAGTGCCAGTTGGCAATGGTAGTGATGTCGCGGCCCTCCTGCAACGCGTTCATCAGGTCCAGCGTAGCGGATTCCCCTTCACCTATGCAGACGCCGTCCACGCCTTCTTGCTCGATCATCTCCGGGAAGAAGGTGGGGTGCGGCCCGCCGAAAATGGAGAGCACACCAGGCAGTCGGGCTTTGAGCCGCCGGTTCAGCTCAACGTAAGTCCGCTGCGTGCCCGTGTAGACGGAGTAGCCCAATACGTCTGGTCGCCATTCCAGCGCCACCTGGAGCGGCTCTTGCTCCGTAGCCACCACCATCTTCGTCTGATGACCATGTTGTTTGAGCAAACTCGAAAGCCGCATCACCCCGTGAGGCTCGTTATCAATTGTGTGAAAGACGAAAAGCAAGCGCATGGATCACTCTCTACCCGCGAAGGCTGGCGCAGATTATACCACAAATCA
>DFBV01000278.1:2888-3889 GCA_002366755.1 Anaerolineales bacterium UBA3071 | reverse complement strand
GGTCTCTGTCACCAAGGGCCGGACAGTGACCGGTCGTGAACTCTGTGGCATGCCCAGCGTGCGGTAGACCACGCGCCGCACCATCTGGCGAACTGCTTCCTTATCCATCCAGCACCTTGGTTGTTCTCATCACCAACCACTCGAATTGCGGCGACCAGGTAACTGCTCAGCCAGGCAAGGATTGGACACGGACGAACACGGACTCCATCGGTATGCACAGAGGTATGCACAGATACATTCTGAGAAACCAGTGAGAATCCGTCCAATCCGCGGAAATCCGCGTTCCATTTTCATTCCTTTGGGCAGCAGCCGGAGTAGTCACAGCCGAATTATACCATGACGAGACACCAGGCACAAACTCAGATAAGAGGCGTCTTGTTGCTGCTCTTTGTCGGCACAGCCTCGCTGACCTCAGCGCAAACGCGGACGATCGTGAGCATCGACAGCCCCAATGGCATGACCTACAGTCGTGACGCCGATTTCCTCTGCGCCGCCAATCGCGACGCGGATAGCGTCACCTGTGTGCACATGGGGTTGTTGCCGGTGCTCTGGACGTGGCCCGTAGGCAGCTTACCCAATGGCCTCGCCTACAACCCGGCCAATGGCCATCTCTACGTCGCCAACTACGGCAGCGACGACGTCACCGTGCTTGATGGAAGCGTCGGCACTCTGCTGGCCACGATCCCCGTGGGGGATGAGCCGGCGATGGTGGCCGTGAATCCGAGCACGAACAAGGTCTACGTGACGCTGCACGGTGAAGATCGCTTGGCAGTCATTGACGGCGCCAGCAACACTCTGCTCACGTTCGTTGACCTAAGCGCCCGCGGGCCCTATGGCGTTGCCGTAGACGAGCAGCGTAATCTGGTCTACGTGGCCACGATTGACTCGCACCGTATCGTGGCTGTTGATGGGGTGACGGACAGCTTCCTCGGCTGGCTGGAGGTGAGGCGGAACGATGGCGCGCCAGTGTCGCTGCGCATGATCGGCGTCAACCCCAACCT
>DFBV01000278.1:0-2753 GCA_002366755.1 Anaerolineales bacterium UBA3071 | reverse complement strand
GTCTACGTCTCCGCCCGCGGCGACGACCAGGTGGCCGTCGTCTGGAATGGCGAGCCTGCCTGCCCGCCGAACTTGGCAGTGACCGAATACACGGTCGAGATCAGGCGGTCTGGGGGGATTGCAGCGGAATCGGGGGAGTAAGCATCTGCTGCCAGGCTCTGCTCAGCGTGCCTTCCTCCAACCCCGCGCCCAGCACAACCATCAGTCCGATGCGTGCCTTCTGGCCGTTGAGGTAGCCGGCGGGCAGGCAGCCAGCCGCCCGTAGGTCCCGCTGCGCGCCAACGTAGCCGTAGCCATCCCCCACGCGGCCAGCCGGACAGCGGGAGGCCACGACGACGACCACTCCGGCCTCGATCGCTTCGCGGATGGGCGGCAGCCACCAAGGAGGCACACGACCGCCGCCCAACGCTTCCAGCACGACCCCTCGGATGCCACTGGTTACCGCCTGGCGCAAGCCGTCCGGTTCAGTCCCCACCGCCAGCTTGATCAACGACACGCTCTGCTCCAGTTCTGGGCAGGCGATGGTGCGCCGCGCCAGCCGCCAAGCGACGTGCAGCCCGTCGGCGTCGAACCGGCCCAGGGGTCCCCAGCCGGGCGAGCGGAAGGTGTCGGTGGCCTGGGCGTGGGTTTTGGTCACGTAGCGGGCGGCGTGCACCGTGTCGTTGAACACCACCAGCGTTCCGAGGTCGAGGGCAGTGTCGGAAGCTGCCACCTGCACCGCGACCGCCAGGTTGGCGAAGCCCTCGTACCCCAGCTCAGACGCGGTGCGCATGGCTCCGGTGATCACCACCGGCTTGGCGCTGTCCACCGTCAGGTCGAGGAGCATGGCCGTCTCTTCGAGCACATCAGTGCCGTGAGTGATGACGATGCCGTCCACATCAGGTCTGGCGATGTGCGCTGCCGCTCGCTGCCGGATTGCCCACAGCGTGTCCAAGGTGAAATGTGCGCTGGGCAGGTTACAGACCTCTTCGGTGGTGAGCGTTACGGGGAGTTGGGCGAGGGCGGCTCGGAAGTCAGCGCTGCCCAGGGCTGGGACCGCACCGCCAGCCGTCTCGTCGTGGCGCATGGCGATGGTGCCGCCGGTGGTGAGGATGACAATGTGCTTGGTCACTTCTTCCTCCGTAACCTTCTGGCTCCTGATGTGTTGTACATGACAAGATCGTTTTCCGGCTTGACGAGGGCCAGAACCCACGTGGCCGAACGGCGACAAGTATTCTGCCAGCAGAAACAGGAGGGTATCATGTCTGAATGTCGACGCGTGGTCGTCACCGGGCTGGGGGCTGTCACCCCGGTGGGGAAAGATGTACCCACCACGTGGGCAGCGCTGCTAGCTGGCCGCTCTGGCGTGGACCGGATCCGTCGCTTCGATCCATCCGGGTTGAAAACTCAGTTCGCGGCGGAAGTGAAGGACTTTGACTCGATGGAGTATGCGAGCCGTCGTCAAGCTCGCCACCTCGATCGCTTCACCCATTTCGCGCTGGCTGCGGCTACCGAGTCGGCAGCCGATGCTGGACTGGACCTGGCAGCGGAGGACCCCTTAGATGTGGGGGTGCTCATCGGCTCCGCTGTCGGCGGCATCAGCTCCTTGCTGGAGCAGTCTGCGCTGATGCAGCGGCGCGGTCCGCGCCGGGTTAGTCCCTTTCTCATCCCTGCGCTGATGATAAACGGTGCTGCAGGGCAGGTCGCTATCGCCTTCGGCCTTCAGGGTCCCAACCTGGCCGTAACCTCTGCTTGTGCTACCGGCGCCCACGCCATCGGCGAGGCAGCAGCCATCATCCGGCGTGGCGATGCCCAGGTCATGCTCGCTGGCGGCAGCGAGGCGGGTATCGTGCCCGTGGCCATAGCCGGATTCAACGTCATGCGCGCCATTTCCACCCGCAACGACGACCCCCAGCGGGCCTCCCGCCCCTTCGACGCCGACCGCGATGGGTTTGTCATGGGCGAAGGTGCGGGGATAGTGGTGCTGGAGAGCCTGGAGCATGCCCAGGCGCGCGGGGCACGCATCTACGGCGAGTTGCTGGGCTATGGCGCCACGGCGGATGCTTTCCACATTACCGCCCCGGCCAACGATGGAAAGGGTGCAGCGATGGCCATGCAGAAGGCCCTGGAACATGCAGGCATCCCCCCGACGGCGGTGGACTACATCAACGCTCACGGTACCAGCACACTGCTCAACGACGTCAGCGAGACGGCAGCCATCAAGATGGTCTTCGGCGAACATGCCTATCGGCTGGCCGTCAGCTCCACCAAATCCATGATCGGTCATCTGCTGGGCGCGGCCGGCGCGGTGGAGGCCATCTTCTGCCTTCTCGCTCTGCGCGATCAGATACTCCCACCCACCATCAACCACGAGACGCCCGACCCGGCCTGCGATCTGGACTGCGTCCCCAACGTCGCCCGCCAGGCTGAGGTCAATGTGGCGATGTCCAATTCCTTCGGCTTCGGCGGCCATAACGCAGCGCTTGTCTTAGGCCGCTTCTCCCCTTCGTAGTCAGCGGAAGAGCGGAAGGTTTTCACCTGATCCGCTGGAGTTGTACTCCGGCGGTCGACACCATCGGGGCCGGGAGTGCAACTCCCGGCCAACAAGGGGAGCGGAAGGTGTTATCTTTTCCGCTTTTTCCGCTCCCTCCGCTGACCATCAGAGCAGAGAGGGAACCTTGGCTCGTTACGCTCAGATCGTCGGTTGGGGCATGTGAGTGCCCGACTATATCGTCACCAACGATGACCTGTCGCGCATCGTGGATACGTCGGAC
>DFBV01000078.1:20810-21832 GCA_002366755.1 Anaerolineales bacterium UBA3071 | reverse complement strand
GCCGTGCGCGCCGTCAGCCCGCATCAAACCTACCGCTTCGGCATGGTTACCACTGACGCCGACGGACGCATCACCCGCTTCGAGGAGAAGCCGCGCCGCACCCGGTCGACCCTGGCCAGTATGGGCATCTACGTTTTCCAAGCCAGGGTGCTGGGCGACTGGCTGGAAGGCCCTGGCCGGGGCCACCGCGAACTCGGCGCCGAAACGATCCCCGCTTTGGTCCGACGCAAGCGGGTCTGTGCCTACACCTTCGAAGGATACTGGGCCAACGTGGGCACGATCCCCGCCTACTACGAGGCCAACATGGCCCTGCTGGCCGACATCCCCGCGCTGGACTTGTCCGATCCTCGCTGGGTCATCCACACCCGCTCGGAACAGCGCCCGCCGGTCTTCTTAGCTTCCGAAGCCTGTGTCGTCGGCAATCTGCTGTGCGATGGCGCTCGCATCCAAGGTCGCGTGCTCCGCTCCGTGATCGGCCCCGGCGTGGTCGTGGCCGAGGGCGCCGAGGTACGTGACAGCATCATCATGAACGACACACGGATCGGCCCTGGTGCCGTGGTGGATCGGGCAATCGTGGACAAGGAGGTAGTGATCGGTGAGGGCGCACAGGTGGGCTTCGGCGACGACAACACGCGTAATGCCACTCTGCCCCAGGTGCTGAACACCGGCATCACGCTAGTGGGGAAGCGCTCCCAGGTTCCCGCCAACGCCGTGCTGGGCCGCAACGTGGTCATCGGCCATGGCGTCACCGCCGACGATTTCCCCGCTGGCGACATCCCCAGCGGTACCAGCGTCTGAGTCTCCCACCGACACCCGCATTCCTGCCATGCCATGACCGACATCCTTGCTGACCTCAATCCTGCCCAGCGGGAGGCGGTGACTACCGTTCATGGCCCTGTCCTCGTCCTGGCCGGCCCCGGCTCGGGCAAGACGCGGGTGCTCACCCAGCGCGTCGCTTACCTCATTCGCGAGTGCGACGTCCAGCCCTACCGCGTGATGGCCGTCACCTTCACCAACAAGGC
>DFBV01000078.1:17975-20783 GCA_002366755.1 Anaerolineales bacterium UBA3071 | reverse complement strand
GCCACTTGCGCCCGCATTCTGCGGCGCGAAGCACCGCACGCCGGCATCAATTCCGGCTATGTCATCTACGATGGGGACGATCAGCTCCGCGCCCTGCGCCAGGTGCTGAAGGACCTCAACCTGGACGAGAAACGGTACCGCCCTCAGGCGATGCGCGCGTTCATCTCCCGCGCCAAGTGTGATCTGCTCACTCCCCGGGCGGTCGAGCCCAAGACGCATCCGGAAGAGGTGGCCCGCCGCGTCTACGAACGCTACCAGGCGTTGCTGGAGGCCAACGACGCTCTCGATTTCGGCGACCTGCTGCTGCGCACGGTTTTGCTGTTCGAGAAGGAGTCCGGAGTCCTGGAGAAGTACCAGAGCCGCTACCTGTTCCTGATGGTGGACGAGTTCCAGGACACCAACACGGCCCAGTACCGGCTGGTCAAGATGCTGGCCGGCGAACGGCGCAATCTGTTTGTGGTAGCTGACGAAGATCAATGTGTCGTGGCTGGCACCCGCATCTTAACCGGCGAAGGATTGAAACCGGTAGAGTCGCTTCGTCCTGGTGACCAAATTACCGCTGCCGCTGGACATGGCAGCATCGCACACGGACGGATTGATGCTTGTCCGAGCCGGCAATACAGCGGCCCTGTAGTGGTTGTTACGACCAGCCGCGGACACAGGTTGGCAGCGACCCCGGAACACTGTGTATTTGCCCGCTTTCCTCCGCGTGGCCACTATCGGTACGTCTACCTGATGTACTCCCGCAGATTGGGTTATCGCATTGGTCGTACATGCAGTGTTCGCACCAGCGGCGACAAGACCTATCCTGGGTTTATGGAACGGCTACGGCAGGAACGTGGCGATGCGATCTGGTTGTTGAGGGCCTGCCAGGATTGCGCCGAAGCAGCCTATTTTGAAGCTTTGTATTCTGCCCAATATGGCTTGCCGACAGTCTGTTTCCACGCTGGTGGCCGGCGGCTAGCGATGACCGATGAGCGAATCGCTCGGTTGTACGCGCATCTGGATACCGTCTCAGCGGCCAAGAGACTGGCTGTAGACCTGGGTCTCAGCTTGGATCACCCGCATCACGTTCCAAGAGCCACGATTCGCGGTGGCCATGTCCGCAAGAATGTCTCGTTCACCATGTTCAGCAGCAGGGCTACGAAGACAGGTGGAAATCGCTGGCACAAGGGAAATGACCCGTGGCATCTACATGAGCTGTCGGTTTGTAGCTCCGATTCGCACTTTCGCCAGCAGGTCGAAAGTGTTTTACGGACCAAGCCTCATAAGCAGCATTACTGGGCCGCTCGTCGCAGTCACGGTGATTATGACGCAATGAATGTGATGCTGACCGATTTGAGCATCGCCGTTCCCGACGCTCAGATTCGGAAGCGGGCCAGGCTCACCGATCAAAAGTATGGTTTCATGCCCATTGGTAATCTGCTTCCTGGGGCGGTTGTCCCGGTTCTAGAAGCAGAAGGGCAGGTTGTGGAAGACGAGGTTACGTCGGTCACAACGGACTATTATGAAGGCCCGGTGTATGACGTCTCCGTGCCGATCTACCGAAACTATGTGGCCGGGGGAATCGTTGTTCACAACTCGATTTACCGTTTCCGAGGCGCCGATTATCGTAACATCCAGCGCTTTCGCAAAGACTTCCCTGAGCACAAACTCCTCCTGCTGGAACGCAACTACCGCTCCACGCAGACCATCCTCGACGCCGCCAACGCCATCATCGCCGTCAGCTCGTGGCGCACGCCCAAGCGGCTGCACACGGACAAGGGAGCCGGGCCGCTGCTGACCGTCTTCGAAGCCTACAACGAGGACGAGGAGGCCAGCTATGTCGTCAACGAGATCGCCCGGCTGACGGCCCAAGGGCGGACGACGC
Organism: Anaerolineales bacterium UBA3071; assembly: GCA_002366755.1. GTDB lineage: Bacteria > Chloroflexota > Anaerolineae > UBA3071 > UBA3071 > UBA3071. Next base: position 18,913 of record DFBV01000078.1, on the reverse strand, counting down.
TCGGTGAGTGCGCCGTGATGTACCGCACCAACGCCCAGTCGCGGGCGCTGGAGGATGCCTTCATCTTCGGCAACATGCCCTACAAGTTGGTGGGCGCTACCCGCTTCTACGCCCGGCGAGAGATCAGGGACGCTCTGGCCTACCTGCGGTTGATCCACAATCCGCACGACAGCGTGAGCCTGGGGCGCATCATCAACGTCCCCCGGCGGGGCATCGGCGCTCGGACGACGGCCACGCTGGCGCAGTGGGCAAACGAGATGGGGGTGTCGCAGCATGAGGCGTTGTTGATGTTGAGGGAAGAAGATGGGAAGAAAGGAAAGGAGGGAAACGAGGAGGCTGGGGGGCGAGCTGCATCTGCTATCCCCTTTGGCACGCGGGCGCGGAAGCAGTTGTTGGTTTTCCTCGAGTCGCTGGAGGGTTGGAGAGAGGCGAGGGCTGACTTGACCGTGGCGCAGCTCCTGGATCAGGTGCTGGAGGAGACGGCGTACGAAGGCTGGATTCGGGATGGCACCGAGCAGGGAGAAGATCGCTGGGCCAACCTGATGGAGCTGCGCGCCGTGGCCGCCGACTACGATCCCCTGCCACAAGAGACTGCCTTGACTACGTTCCTGGAAGAAGTTGCTCTGGTTTCCGATGTGGATGATCTGCCCGAGACTGCGGACGCGCCCACGCTGCTCACGCTGCACTCGGCCAAGGGGCTGGAGTTCGACGTGGTCTTCATTGTGGGCATGGAGGAGGGTATCCTGCCTCACAGTCGCAGTTTCGACGATCCTGAGCAGATGGAAGAAGAACGGCGGCTGTGTTATGTGGGCATCACCCGGGCCAGAGAGCGGCTGTATTTGCTGCACGCTTTCCGCCGCTCCCGCTACGGCGCTGACGACCTGAACGCGCCCTCTCGCTTTCTCGTGGACATCCCCCGCCGTCTGGTCCAGGGGAAG
>DFBV01000078.1:10200-17950 GCA_002366755.1 Anaerolineales bacterium UBA3071 | reverse complement strand
GCCCTCAAGGTCAGCGTGGCGCCATCTCCGGCCCCGCCTTCCGAACCGCAATTCGCCGTGGGACAGCGGGTGCGCCACCCCCTTTTCGGGGAGGGAACGGTCATCGAGAGCAAGGTGACGAACGATGACGAGGAAGTGAAGGTGGCCTTCCCGGGTAAGGGCATCAAGACGCTGTTGGCGAGCTTCGCCAAGCTGCAGAAACTTAGCGATTAGGCGATCATGACCTCACGTGCCCGATGGGTTCCTTTCCTGCTGCTGGCTGTCGCGTTTCTTGTCGTGCCGGTCGGCAGCCAGCCACAAGCCCAAGCGACTTGGCCGATGGCCGACATCTCCTCTCACCTATGGGCGGAGATGCAGGCTCAGGGCGAGGCGGATGTCCTGATCGTGCTGCGGGAGCAGGCCGATCTGCGCGACGCGGCGCAGTTGCCCACCAAGCGGGCCCAAGGCCACATCGTCTTCGAGATGCTGCGGTCGGTTGCCCGCCGCAGCCAGGCCCCGCTTGTCGCCCACCTGCGCGCTCGCGGCGTCCCCTATCAGGCTTTCTATCTGGTCAACATGGTGAAGGTGCGCGGCGATCGGGGGCTACTGCTGGAACTGGCTGCACGCTCCGACGTGGCCCGTCTGGAGGCGAACCCCCGCGTGCGGGCGGATCTGCCGCTTCCGTCAGCGAGTGGTTCAGGGGCGAGCGCACAGGTAGAGGAAGGCGTTCCTTGGGGCATTGAGCGCGTCCGCGCCGAGGAGGTGTGGGCCATGGGGATACGCGGCAAGGGAGTGGTGGTGGCCGGGAACGACACGGGTATCTTCTGGCGGCACGAAGCGCTGAAGGAGCGGTACCGCGGCTGGGATGGTGAGCAGGCGCACCACGACACCCACTGGCACGATGCCGTCAACTATCAAGCCGTGCCCTACGACGACCACGGTCATGGCACGCTCACCCTGGGCATCGTTGTGGGCAAAGGCGGGGAGAGTGAGCGCATCGGCATGGCGCCGGAGGCACGCTGGATCGGTTGCAAGAACATGGACTCAGCAGGGTTCGGCACGCCGGCCCGTTACATCGAGTGCTTCGAGTTCTTCCTTGCCCCTTACTCCCACGGCGGCGACCCGATGGCCGATGGCGATCCAGCCCTGGCCCCCGACGTGATTAACAACTCCTGGGCCTGTCCCCCCAGCGAAGGATGCGGGCCGGAGACGCTTCAGGCGGCAGTCGAGGCGGTAGGAGCAGCGGGCATCATGGTCGTTGTCTCTGCCGGCAACTATGGGTACGACGGTTGTGGCAGTGTGCAATACCCGCCTGCAATCTACGAGGCTGCCTTCAGCGTGGGAGCCTTTGCTGATGGGGACACCATCGCCGGCTTCTCCAGCCGTGGGCCGGTCATTGTGGATGGCAGCAATCGCCTGAAGCCGGACGTCGCCGCTCCAGGTGTGAGCGTACGCTCGTGCCAGAGCAATGGTGGTTACGGCTCTGGCAGTGGAACCTCCATGGCTGCCCCACATGTAGCCGGACAGGTGGCCCTCATGCTCTCGGCCAATCCGCAGCTCAGGGGACAGGTGGACGCCATCGAGGACCTCATCGTGCAAACCACTGACCCCAAGACCGCTACCGTGCCCTGCGGTGGCGAACCTCCCGATGCGCTGCCCAACAACACCTGGGGATACGGCATTATCAACGCCTTCGATGCAGTGTGGGCCGCACTGGCCTGGACTCCCGGCACGCCAACGAGCACGCCGACGCCCAGTTCCACGCCTACGCCCACCGCCACGGCGACGCCTACCAGCATGGCCACCCCGCTGCCTGGCTGGCGCGCCTACTTGCCCATGCTCTGGTACACAACGGAGAAAGGGGAGATGTAGAAGGGTTCTGGTGAGGCTATGCTGACTGCGGTTGAAGCCAGGCGCGGTGCAACCGCCAGCACAGTGTCTCCAACTCCAGCCTCAGCTCGAAGGTGTCGCCATTGGCGGCCTGCACGAGGAAGCAGCGGCATGGAGCGTCAGAATCCGCTTCTTCCACCCACTCCCGTCCCTGATCGGTGATGTAGCGGGTGCGGTTGCGCCAGACGAAGGCCACCGGCTGTGCCCGCCCCTGAGTATCGAAGCGAGCCTGCACCATCAGCGGTTCATCCACGAACTGCCACTGCGACATTGCCTTCGTTTTCCTCGTTTCGCCGAACTCTTCTGTTCAGGTAGCGCCGCAGCAGGAGCAGCACAGCCTCTGCCGACTGAGCCTTGTTCTCCTCTCGCCCGCCCGCCCACAAGTGTCGCTTGCTCCACTCTGTTTCGGGGGCAGAGAGGTGCACGAAGACCAGGCCCACCGGCTTCTCTGGCGTTCCGCCGCCAGGGCCGGCGATGCCGGTGACGGCGACGGCGAGGTCGGCCCGGAAGAGGCGGCGCGCGCCCTGCGCCATTTCCTGTGCCGTCTGCGGGCTGACCGCTCCGTGGACCTCTATCGTCTCGGGGCGCACTCCCAGCAGCTTCACTTTGGCATCATTGGCGTAGGAGACCACGCTGCCGAGGAAGTAGCGTGAGCTGCCCGGCACGTTCGTCAGTCGATGGCTCACCAGCCCGCCGGTACACGATTCGGCCACTGCTAGACTCCAGCCCCGGCGGGCCAGAAGCTCGCCGATTTCCGCTTCTAGCCTGATCTTGCTCACTGGATGTCAGTGGAGTCACCCGACCAGTGGGCCAGGCTCAGGCAGGTCTTCGACCGCTACCTGCGTCCACTTGTCTCCTTCTTCGATGAGCATGACAGGGATGTCTTCTTTGATCGGGTACTTGCGGTTGCAGTCGGATTCCTGACAGACGAGCCATGTGCCGTCGCTCACCAACTCCAGACGGCCAGGGTCTTCGCCAGACTTGCGGTCTGGGCCGCTGACGCAGGCGGGACAGCGCAGCATCTCCAACAGTTCCTGACTGATCATCACCGACCTCCTCGTGTCGTATTGGGGTATGTTGTGAGTGCAAGGAACAAAGTTGGCTTGCACAGGGTGACAGTATAGCACAAGAAAGTTCCATTGCCAACTTGCTGTATGAGTGACTCTGTGCTATACTTTGGCCTTGGGCGCGAGGTCCCATCACGCACACCGCTCAACTGTGGCAGGTGTGCCGTTTTTCAGAGGGGACAGAAGGCCGAACGGAGGCAGGTTGCGCCCGCCCGCCTCTTTGGGCTACCCCGACGAGAAGCGGTCCTGCGCTCAGAGTGCGAGCGGTGGAGGGCACAACAATCCGAAAGGAGAAAGAAGAACGTGGCAGTGGTTAGCATGAGGGAACTCCTGGAAGCGGGCGCTCACTTCGGACATCGAGTGCGACGCTGGAATCCGAAGATGAGGCGCTACATCTTCCGGGAGCGAAACGGCATTCACATCATTGACCTGCAGCAGACAGTGCGCGCCCTTGGGGTGGCGTACGAAGCGGTGCGGGAGAAGGCCAGCCAGGGCGGCACCATCCTTTTCGTGGGCACCAAGCGACAGGCCCAACCGAGCATCCAGGAGCACGCTGAACGCTGTAGGATGCCTTACGTCAACCAGCGATGGCTTGGTGGAACGTTGACCAATTTCCGCACCATTCGCCATCGGGTTGACTTCATGATTGACCTTGAGCAACAGGAAGAGCGTGGCGATTTCGAGAAACTGCCCAAGAAGGAAGCGCTCAAACTGCGCCGTCTGATCCAGAAGCTGAATCGGCGGCTGGGCGGCATACGAACCATGTCTCGGCTTCCAGACATGGTCTTCATCGCCGACGTCCGGCGGGAAGCGCTGGCGGTGAGTGAGGCCAGCAAACTGGGCATACCGATCATCGGGCTGGTGGACACGAATTGTGACCCGGATCCCATTGACTTTGTTATCCCCGGCAATGATGATGCCATCCGTTCCAACCGCCTGATGGCTGCCAAGATTGCAGACGCGGTGATCGAGGGCCTGCATGTGCGAGAGATCGTAGATGCGGAAGAAGCGGAGAGGGCACAGCTTTCGGACGAGGATCTGCTGGGCCCCTCTGTGCTGGACAGACTGCGCGGGGGCGCTTCGCTGGAGGAGCCGAAGGAGGCAGCAGCAGAGGTGTTGGAAGCAGGCGCAGAGACTGACGCTGAATCGGAAGCGCTGCCCGAGGTCGAGACGGTGGTGGAGGAAGAGGAAATCACCGAAGCCCCGGAAGAAGACCATACCGCTAACAACGTTGAGGAGTTACTGAGTTGAAGATCACGGCAAGCATGGTGAAGGAACTACGCAGCGCCACCGGTGCTGGTGTGCTGGATTGTCGCAATGCCCTAATTGAAGCGGAGGGAGATTTCGACAAGGCCGCTGAGTACCTGCGCAAGCAGGGAATGGCAGAGGCAGAGAAGAGGAAGGAAAGGGAGGCCAAGGAGGGCGTCGTCGCTGCCTACATCCACGCTGGCAGCCGGCTCGGAGCCATGGTGGAGCTCAATTCCGAGACTGACTTCGTAGCCCGCACAGATGAGTTCAGGAATCTGGCCAGAGAACTGACCATGCAGGTTGCTGCCAGTTGCCCCCTGTACGTGAATCGGGAAGAGATCCCCGAGGACGTCATCGCCAAACAGCAGGAGGCCTACCTGGCCGAGATGGAGGCGGCGAACAAACCGCCCCACATCCTGGAGCGCATAGTCTCCGGCAAGATGGAGAAATTCTACAAGGAATCCTGCCTGCTGGAGCAACCCTACATCAGGGATACCGACATCACCGTCGGGGAGCTGATTGACCGTCACAACGCCACTTTTGGTGAGAACATCGTCGTTCGTCGTTTCGTGTGCTACGAACTGGGACAGTAGCCCATCCGGAGCTTTTAACCGAGGCAGATCATGCCCCAACTTCGCTACAAGCGGGTGCTGCTCAAGCTGGGCGGCGAGGCGCTGGCTGGCCTTCAAGGGTCCGGCATTGACCCGCATCAGGCAGAGGCCGCAGCCACCAAGATACGTGAAATCAAGGAAGAGGGAGTTGAGGTCGCTCTGGTACTGGGCGCTGGCAACTTGTGGCGAGGCGCAGATGGCTTGGTCCACGGCATGGACCGGACAACCGCTGACCACATGGGCATGCTGGCCACGGTGATGAACTCGCTGGCCCTGCGGGATGCACTGGAGCGACAGGGAGTGGCCACCAGGGTACAGACGGCCATCGAAATGCGATCTGTGGCCGAGCCGTACATTCGCGGGCGGGCCATCCGTCACCTGGAAAAAGGACGCGTGGTCATCATCGGTGCAGGCACGGGCAATCCTTTCTTCACCACGGACACTGCGGCCGCCCTGCGGGCCATGGAAGTGGACGCTGAGGTGCTGATCAAGGCCACGAAGGTGGATGGGGTCTACGACTCTGATCCCCTGCAGAATCCCGAGGCCAGGTTCTTCGACCGCCTCACCTACCTGCAGGCGCTGAGCATGCGGGTGGGGGTGCTGGACAGTACGGCGATCACCCTCTGCATGGAGAATGATCTGCCCATCATCGTGATGAACTTGTGGACGCCCGGCTCATTGGCCAAGGTGATTCGGGGCGAGAGGATCGGAACACTCATTTACCATTGATCGGTAGCCGAAATGATCAAAGAATTGCTCAAAGAAACGGAGACGGCAATGCAGAAAGCCGTCGAAGTTCTGCGTACGGACCTGATGTCCATTCGCACAGGCCGTGCTTCACCTGCGCTGGTCCAACGACTGCCGGTGGAGTACTATGGCATGTACGTGCCTCTTGCTCAGTTAGCGGCCATCTCTGCTCCGGAACCGCGCCTGCTTGTCGTCCGTCCCTTTAATCAGGGCGACATCGGGTCCATCGAACGCGCGATCCACACGTCAGACTTGGGCCTCACGCCCAACAACGATGGCAAGCTGATCCGCCTCAACATCCCGCGCCTAACAGAGGAGCGCAGGCGGGATCTGGTCAAGGTGGTGAAGCGACGAGTGGAAGAAGGGCGTGTGGCCGTGCGTAACCAGCGTCGCAGTGCCATCGAGGACCTGCGGGACTTCGAAGACGAGAAGCTGATCCCCGAGGATGATTTCTACAGGGGCAAGGACGAGATCCAGAAACTGGCAGATCGCTTCATCAAGGAAATGGGCAAGCTGGGGCAGCGCAAAGAAGAAGAGGTCATGGAGATCTGAGTGGGTAGTATCGGGCTGTCAAGATGACAGAAGCGACCGCATTGGCGCGTATCCCCCGTCACGTCGCCATCATCATGGATGGAAACGGCCGATGGGCCAGGGCCCGCGGCCAACCTCGTCTGGCTGGCCACAGGGCAGGCACGCGAAACATTCGGCGCGTGCTGAAGGCCTGCGCTAGCTGCGGCGTTGAAGTACTAACCATCTACGCCTTCTCCACCGAGAACTGGGGGCGCCCCAGCGCCGAGGTGCGTGGCCTCATGCGCCTGTTGGAACAAGCCCTCACTGAACAGCTCGCAGAGCTTCATGCGGAAGGCGTGCAGATTCGGCACAGCGGCAGCCTGGAACGCGTATCGGAATCGCTGAGCAAGGCGATCCAAGAAGCGCTGGAACTCACCAAAGACAACCAGCGCATCATTCTCAACGTGGCTTTCAACTACGGCGGGCGTGCTGAAATCATGAACGCGGTGCGCCGCATCATCGCCGATGGTATCGCTGCTGAAGAAGTAAACGAGGATCTGTTCACTCGCTATCTGCATACTGCCGGCCTGCCTGACCCCGATCTGATCATCCGCACCGCTGGCGAGATGCGCCTTTCCAACTTCTTGATCTGGCAGGGTGCGTATGCTGAGTATTACTCCATTCCCACCTACTGGCCTGATTTCGACCAGGAAGAGCTGCGCAAGGCACTAGAAGCGTACGCGGCCCGTGAGCGCCGCTTTGGTCGCCTCAAGAACCGATAGACCTCCGCTGTGGCGACCTCACGGCACTCGGAGAAACCACCCAATGATAGGTAAACGACCCCTCGCGCTATCAGCACTCCTCGAAAGGGGCGCGATGCTGCGTATTCGCATTCTCAGCATCATCATTCTGGCCCCCATCATCGTTGGTCTCATCGTTTTTGGCAGCTACGCCTGGCTGGCCACCGTTCTTGTCGTAGGCGTCTTGGCGGGGCGCGAGTTCATCCTGCTGATGGAACGTGCGGGCTATCGGCCCAGCCTGATGCTTGGTATGCTCTGGATCGAACTGTTTGTCCTGGAGGGATTCAGGCCCGCGCCCGAGACTCTACGTCCATTGCTGGCAGGAGGCCTTCTTCTCACTCTGGTCTGGGCGATGTTCCAGGCGCGAGAAACGGCTGTGGTTGATTGGGCGTTGACGGTGTCTGGGGCGGCCTACATCGGAGGGCTGTTGTCCCATTTCGTTGCCCTGCGGGAGCTGCCTGATGGTCTCTGGTGGCTGCTCCTGGGGATGGTTGCCGTCTGGGTGGGCGATGGCGGGGCCTTTGTCATTGGCTTGACGACGGGCCGCCGCAAGTTGTGGCCGCGCCTCAGCCCTAAGAAGACGTGGGAAGGCACCATCGGCGGTTTTGCGTGTTCCGTGCTGGGCGTGCTTGGCTTCGTTGCCGCTTGTGGCCGCTGGGCTCCGCACAGCGCTGTTGCCCAGATGGACTGGGCGCAGGCCGCGCTGCTGGGAGCCTTGCTCGGCCCCCTCGCTTTGGGAGGAGACCTGGCGGTCTCCATGTTCAAGCGCCGGGCGCAGGCTAAGGATTCCGGCAACTTGATCCCCGGCCACGGTGGAATGCTGGACCGTACTGACAGCCTTCTCTTTGCCATTCCCCTGGTTTACTACTGGGCCCTGTTTGTCGCATAGGGTATCGTC
>DFBV01000078.1:0-10165 GCA_002366755.1 Anaerolineales bacterium UBA3071 | reverse complement strand
CGGCGCGCCACGCTCTGCATCGCCACAAAAGGAGTCATCATGAACGACAAGTCCTATCGTCGCATCATCAATGCCTGGTCCATGTACGACTGGGCCAATTCCGCTTTTGCCACGACGATCATGGCGGCCATGTTCCCGCCGTTCTATCGCTCCGTGGCCATCGCCGCGGGGGCAGCGGAGAACATCGCCACGTCACGATGGGCCTATACAACCTCGATTGCGCTGCTGCTCATCGCTGTTGTTGCACCCATCCTGGGCGCTATCGCCGATTACACAGGAGGCAAGAAGCGCTATGTTGCTTTCTTCGCTGGCTTGGGGATTCTGGCGACGGCGGCCTTCGTCTTCATCGGTACCGATACCTGGCTGCTGGCGAGCGTCCTCTACATCCTCGGCAACATCGGATTCGCGGGCGCAAACATCTTCTACGAGTCGCTCCTGCCTCACATCGCCAAGAAGAACGACATCGACCAGGTTTCCACCAGGGGCTACGCGCTGGGCTATTTGGGCGGAGGCATCCTGCTGGTCATCAACGTGCTGTGGTTCATGAAACCAGAGTGGTTCTTCATGCCCAACCAGGAGTTCGCATTGAGGGCCTCGTTCTTCAGCGTGGCCGTGTGGTGGGCTCTCTTCTCCTTGCCGCTTTTCCGCCGCGTTCCGGAACCGCCGGTGGTGCGGGATTGGGATGTGGCTGCGGGCATTGGTCCTGTCCGGGCTGGGCTAGGGAGATTGGTCACCACCTTTCGTGAGATCAGGCGCTATAAGCAGTTGGTTCTGTTCCTCGTTGCCTTCTGGATCTACAACGACGGCATCGGCACGATCATCAAGATGGCCGTAGCCTACGGCGACGAGATCGGCATCGGCATGACCGACATGATCATCGCCCTGATCATCACCCAGTTCGTTGGAATCCCCTTCTCGTTTCTGTTTGGCACGCTGGCCAAGCGGATGGGCACCAAGCGATCCATCATGCTGGCCCTCGTCGTGTACGTGGGGGTCTGCATCGGCGGCTTTCGTATGAGCACTGCCCTACACTTCTACGTTCTGGCTTTCGTGGTCGGTCTGGTGCAGGGTGGCAGTCAGGCGCTGAGCCGCTCTCTCTACGGGGCTATGGTGCCCAAGGCGAAGTCTGCTGAGTTCTTCGGCTTCTTCAGCACCAGTTCCAAGTTTGCCGGCATCGCTGGCCCATTGCTCTTCGGCGTGGTTGCCCAGATCGCCGGCCAGAGCCGCCTGAGCATCCTGGCCTTGATCGTTTTCTTCATCATCGGCGGCGCCTTGCTTCTCTTCGTGGATGAAGAAGAGGGGATCCGCGTCGCCCAGGCCGAGAACGCTGCTGCGCTGTAGGGGATCGATCTGCGATTTTCTCCCCATCCGCGGCTGCTACAGCATCTGATCCTATGGGAGGTCAAAGGAGACCATGCCTGAGAAACCGGATCGCAACCTGGCGTTGGAGTTGGTGCGAGCGACGGAAGCTGCTGCCCTGGCTACATCGCGTTGGATGGGGCGTGGCGACAAGATCGCCGTTGACCGGGCGGCCGTAGATGCCATGCGGTTGGTGCTGAACACCGTGGAGATGGATGGCGTCATCGTCATCGGCGAAGGGGAGAAGGATGAAGCCCCTATGCTCTACAACGGGGAGCGTCTGGGCAGTGGCCATCCGCCGCGGGTGGATATCGCCGTGGATCCCATTGATGGCACTCGGTTGACGGCCGAGGGGGACGCAGGGGCGCTCAGCGTGGTGGCGTTCTCGGAACGAGACACCATGTATGCCCCAGGCAGCATGGTCTACATGGACAAGATCGCCGTCGGGCCAACAGCTCGCGGGGTGATAGACATCAACGCGCCGGTAGCGGAGAACGTGGCAGCGGTGGCCAAGGCCAGGGACAGAGACGTGGATGACCTCACGGTGGTCATCCTCAATCGTCCCCGCCACGCGGAACTGATCCGTCAGGTGCGCCAAGCAGGTGCTCGCATTCGTCTCATTCGCGATGGCGATGTCGCGGCGTCCATTGCCGCCGCTCGACCCAATACGGGCATCGACATGCTCGTCGGTATTGGAGGTTCCCCGGAAGCGATTCTCAGCGCTTGCGCGCTCAAGTGCATGGGGGGCGAAATCCAATGCAAGCTGTGGCCGCGGGACGAGAGCGAACGACAGTATGCTCTGGAACAGGGGATGGATCTGGAGCGGGTGTTGACCGCTGATGACCTGGTCCAGGGCGACAACATCTTCTTTTCGGCCACGGGCGTGACCGATGGCGAGTTTCTGAGCGGGGTCAAGTTCTTTGGCGGAGGCGCGCATACGAGCAGCGTCGTCATGCGCTCCAAGACGGGGACCATCCGCTACGTCGAAGCCACGCATCGCTGGGAGAAGCTGATGCGCTTCAGCCTCATTGAGTTCGACCGGTGATGAGGGGCTAACGAGAACACAAGCGTCGTCAGTTTGACCTTTTGGAGAGACTGTGGTATAATAGCTGTGTATTTGCAGGGACAGAGGTTGTCCATCGCGTCGCAGAAGAGGTATTCTGAACCCTACACCACCCGGCCAGCAAGTTGATCTTCTGACCGTTACCTGACTGTGCTGGTACATCCCTCACAAGTGTCCGTTCCCATTTGTCTATTACTCTTGGCTACACTAGGCGTCTCCTTGCCCCCCCCTCTTTCCCCCCCATTGGGGGGGATGAAAGGGGGGGGGCGGCGTAGCAGTTGACTCGCCGTTGTCCTTCAGCGCCTGGTGACAGAACCCGGTGGATCGGCATTGCTATCCTGTCTGCGGCTCATCTTGGGAGCGGCTTGGCGGGCTGGCCGATGAAGCCTCAGATTGCAAGGCACAGTTGGGAGTGCAACGCCCATGAGCGAAAGAAAAGGCAGCATGAACATTGTTGAACTGGAAAAGCACACCGTGGACGAGCTGCGGAGCATCGCCCGCGAGATGAATGTCAGTGGCTATACGCGGCTGAAGAAGAGCGATCTGATCATGCGCATTCTCGCCGCGCAGGCCCAGGAGATGGGGTTTTCGCTAGGCGGCGGTGTGCTGCAGACTGTGCAGGAGGGCATCGGCTTCTTGCGTTCGGGAGACCTGTTGCCTGGGCCGCGGGACGTCTATGTCTCCCAGTCCCAGATCCGTCGCTTCGGGCTGCGCACGGGTGATTACGTCATCGGGCAGGTACGGCCGCCCAAGGAATCGGAGAAGTACTTCAGCCTGTTGAAGGTGGAGGCGGTCAACGGCCAAGATCCTGAAGAGGCCAAAGAACGTCCCCATTTCGACAATCTGACCCCCGTTTATCCCCTGGAGCGGTTTCGTCTGGAGACACGTTCGGATATCCTGGTCACCCGTCTGCTGGACTTGATGGCACCCATCGGACGCGGCCAGCGTGGACTCGTCGTCTCGCCTCCCATGGCGGGCAAGACCACGGTGCTGAAGCACATCGCCAATGGCATCACCCACAACCACAACGACGTGCACATGATGGTCGTGCTGATCGGCGAGCGACCGGAAGAGGTGACGGATGTGGACCGCTCGGTGGAGGCGGAGGTGGTCGCGGCCACCTTTGACGATCCGGTGCAGCACCATACGCGAGTGGCCGAGATGGCGCTGGAACGGGCCAAGCGGCTGGTGGAGGCGGGGAGGGACGTGGTTATTCTGGCCGACTCGATCACGCGTCTGGCTCGGGCCTACAATCTCGTGGTCCCACCCAGTGGTCGCACCCTGTCGGGCGGCATTGACCCCGCTGCGCTCTATCCGCCCAAGCGCTTCTTCGGTGCGGCTCGTAATATTGAGGATGGCGGTAGCCTGACCATCATCGCCACCTGCCTGGTGGATACCGGCAGCCGCATGGATGACGTCATCTACGAGGAATTCAAGGGCACAGGAAACATGGAGTTGCATCTGAACCGCAAGCTGTCGGAGAAGCGCATCTTCCCGTCTTTTGACATCGAACGATCGGGCACTCGTCGAGAGGAACTGCTTCTGGGGCGGGAGGTGTTGAAGCAGGTATGGACCATACGGCGCATGGTTGATGCCCTGGGTGGCGGCGATGAAGCTATCGTCCCCCTTCTCGATCAGATGCGACGCACGCGTAGCAACGCAGAGTTTCTGGCTTCGCTCACTACTGGCGGTGCCTAGCGTCGTAGGCAATCTGTGGCATGATTGGGGACGTTGGCAGGCAGCGATGTGTGGCCAGCCAGGTGTCCAGCAGAGTGTTCGAACCCATCCGGAGACAGGAGCGTATGCTCGAAATGTTATCCCCAGCTTCCAGCGAAGACGGTACTGTGTCCCCGCCAGCCGATCCGCGCGGTGATGCGGAAGTGGTGGCGGCTGATGACGAACTGAGCTTCGAGCGGGACGTCTGGGCTCGGTTCGCCGCGTTCGTGCGTGGCTATTTCAGCGATTTCACCCCCGTGCGACTGGCCTCCCACGTGGCCGTTGTCCTTGTGGTCGCGCTGGTGCTTTTCCTCAGCCAGGTGAACATGCCGCGGTGGGAGTTGACGCGTCCTGAGCCACCTCAGCCGTCGGCCGCAGGTCTTGAGGATGAGGCATTGCCGCTGATCTCTTTCTGGCCCAACCGAGGCGGCAGCCGGCTGGGATCGAGCGATTCGCTGATGCGAGCGGCTGTCCCCTTCACCACCATCCCCGATCGCCCCCGCCTCGGGATCATCATCTATACCGTCCAGGCAGGAGATACGCTCAGCGGCATCGCTGACAGATATGGATTGACGCTGGATACGGTGATGTGGGCCGGGGGATTGGAGTTGTGCCCCCAGTTGCTACGGGTGGGTCAGGAGTTGATGATCTTGCCCGTGGATGGCGTGCATCACACTGTAGAGGAAGGGGATACCCTCGACGACATCGCCTGGAAGTACAAGGTGCAGGCGGAAGACATTTCGGGCTGGGAGCTCAACGGGCTGGAAGATGTGAACTCGCCCCTGACGCCAGGGCAGGTGCTGATTATCCCCGGCGGCGTGAAAGAGAACATCCTGACAAAGATCTTGGCCTACGCAGGCGAACCGTCGGAGCCCAGCAGCGTGGGCACTGGACGCTTCGCCTGGCCGGTCAGCGGAAGCATACAGATACTGGATTGGTTCAATACTACGACGATTGGTGGTAGGCCGGGCGGCACACCGCGGCCGTGGCCCCATAAGGGCATAGATATCGGTGCATGGCTGGGGACGCCAGTGCTGGCAGCTGACTCAGGCACCGTGTCGGTTGCCCAGGTTGGCGGTTATAATGGTGGCTACGGGAACTACGTCGTCATCAACCACGGAAATGGCTTTAGCACCCTGTATGCTCATTTGAGCAGTATTTCGGTGCAGCCGGGAGCTGTTGTGGCGCAAGGCCAGCGGATCGGTGCTGCAGGGGCGACAGGGATGACCACTGGCGTACATCTGCACTTCGAGATCCGCTACGACCGCGTTCATCGCAACCCCCTGTGTTTTCTGTCCGTCACATCACAGTGATGCCTATGACGCTGGCGTGCATGAGCTGATGTGAAACAAAGAACCCCCCCTCTTTCCCCCCCATTGGGGGGGATGAAAGGGGGGGGAACCGGGGTTTTGGCCTCCAGCGCTACTGCACGTCTACTTGTATTACGCTGATCGCCGTGCTGCCTGCACGGTCGTGGGCTTCAACCTTGAGCCGATAGCTTCCCGCCGTGGCCTGCCAATCCACGGCAAACGGCGGCGCAGCGACGCTGCCCACCAACTCCTCGCCCACGAAGAAATCCACCTGTACCAACCCCAGGTTGTCCGATGCTTCCGCCACCAGACGCACCGGCCCCGCATCCAGCAATGCCCCTTCGGCAGGGAACACCCATTGGACCACCGGCGCCGTGTTGTCCACCTTCACGGAAATCGAGTCCGCTTCCTCACTGACGGCGCCGTCGAATACGGTCAGTCGCAGCGTGTAATCACCATCGTCGAGGCCCAACGTGGGCCAGCGTGCCAGCAGGCCGCTGATCATCGGGGTGGTTCCTTCGGCAATGGGCTGCCACGTGTCGGGCAGTAGGCCCACACCATATTCCAGCCTGTAGCCAGCAAAGCCGCTGCCCGCTGCCTCGCCCCAGATTTGCACTCGCCCACTGACGGTGCTGCCTGTCAGTGGCTGGTCGATGCGGGCGTTGAGAGCTGCTGTAGGTGTGGGCGTCGCCGTCGGCGTTGCCGTGACTTCCGCACCGGGCGTCGGCGTTGGCGTAGGCGCGAGCGTGGGCCTTGTCGGCGATGAAGTTGGCGTGACAACCGCGCTGGGCGTTAGCGTGGCCGTCGGCGTTGCGGTGATGGTCGCCGTAGGCGTCACTGTCAGCGCGGCCCTGCTGGTGGCAGTGGCAGTGGTCGTCGGCGTGGTCGTCACCGTGGACGTGCTTGTGGGCGACGAAGTTGGCGTGCCCGTGGGTGTGGATGTGGGTTCCGGTGTCGGCGTGGGAATGGCCACCTGCAGGCGCACGGCGTCCGATTCGTAGCGTCGCCCGCGTTTGTCCACTGCCACCACACGCAGCACGTGCGGTCCCTCCTTGCTCAGGGTACGCGTATCCCACTCGGCCAGCAGCCCCGCCTCCACGGGAGAGCGGCCGGGCTCGCCCACCCGGCCCCAGGCTTGCGGCGCGTGCGTCTCTCCGTATTCCACCACGTAGTGGTCGAATTCGGGGATCTGCACCCTGCCGACGACGTGCACCACGCCTTGCACCGTCTCGCCGTCGGTGGGTTGCAGCACCAGCACGCTGTAGTGTTCGCTATCGGCCCCCGGCGGCAGTTGCCCTTCGGCGAAGACCTCGGGGCGGCGCTTGTCGGGTGGGCAGGTGGAATCGGGCACCGCGCCGGTGAGTTCGCAGATTTCGATGATGCGGACACCCTCGGGCACGGGGAAATCCCGCACCTCGCTGTGAGCCGGCGCTCCCTCCATGACATCGTGCCAGATGGGCGCTGCGCCGGTGATGCCGGAGACTCCTGTCATCTCTGAGTTGTCGTTGTTGCCCACCCAGACGCCAACCGCCAGCTCCGGGGTGTAGCCAACAGTCCAGTTGTCGCGGAAATCGTTGGTGGTGCCCGTCTTGGCCGCCGCAGGGCGAGAGAGTCGCAGCGAACTGTTAGCCCCAAAGGCTGGTGTGCGTGCCTCATTATCGGACAGGATGGAGGTGATGAGGTAGGCGTGCTGAGGCGACATCACTTGCTCGCCCGCCGGGGGCGTGTACTCGGCCAGCACCTGTCCATCGGCGCTCTTGGCGTGTAGGATGGCCACAGGCGGCACGCGCACGCCGCCGTTGGCGAAAGCAGCGTACGCTCCGGTCATCTCCAGCAAGGTCACCTCGCCTCCACCCAGCGTGAGGGAGAGGCCGTAGTCCGGTCGCGTGAGGGTGGTGATGCCCAGACGATAGGCCACGTCCCGCAGCGCCGGCACCCCCACGTGCTGCAGCGCCTTCACGGCTGGGATGTTGTAGGAGTTGGCCAGTGCCGAGCGCGTGGTGACCCAGCCATGCTCCTTGCCGTCGTAGTTGACCGGCACGTAGGGCGGGTTGGCCCCGTCGGGGAACTCAGTGCGCACGTCTTCGATGAGGGTAGCCGGCGTCCACCAATCGGGCTGTTTCTCGAAGGTCGCCAGGTAGGTGAGCGGCTTGATGGCCGAGCCGGGCTGCCGCTGGCGCAGCGTCACATTCACCTGCCCGTCAATATCGGGGTCGTTGAAGTCCACACTGCCCAACATGGCCAGGATCTCGCCGGTCTGAGGCTGCAGGGCGACCAGCGCTGCGTTGCTGACGTTACGTCCTTGCAGGCGGTCAATCTGCTCCCGCGCCACACGCTGCGCCAGTTCTTGCAGGTCAGGGTCGAGCGTGGTGTAGACGCGCAAGCCGCCCTTGTACACCATCTCCGGACCGAACTCGGCCTCCAGCAGCGCTCGCACATACATGACGAAGTGGGGTGCTCTCAACTGGTAGCGGGGCGGAGTGAGTTCCAGTTGCTGAAACCAGGCGGCGTTTGCTTCCTCCGGGGTGATGTAGCCCTGTTTGACCATCAGCCCCAGCACGACTCCCTGCCGCTGCTTGGCTGGGCCAGGGCCGCCGTCGGGTTCCCAGAGGTTGCTGTAGGGATCGTAGTAGCTGGGAGCCTGGGGCAGTCCGGCCAGCAGTGAGGCCTCAGCCAGCGTCAGATCTGATGCGCGCTTGCTGAAGTAAGTCTGCGCTGCCGCCTCGATGCCCACGGCCAGGTTGCCGTAGGTGATCTCGTTGAGGTAGAGTTCCAGGATGGTGTCCTTGGGGTAGCGGCGGGTGATCTCCGCAGCCAGGATGCCTTCTTTGACCTTGCGCACGATGGTGCGCTCAGGGCTGAGGAAGGTCAACTTGACCAACTGCTGGGGGATGGTGCTGCCGCCGATGACCTCTCGTTCCCGCACGGCGTGGTAGATGATGCGCAGCAGGGCCGCGGGGTCCACGCCGGCGTGCTCGTAGAAGTTGGCGTCCTCGGTGGCGATGGTGGCCTGGATCAGGTAGAGAGACACGCGATCCAGCGGCACGCGAGTGCGCCGCCCGCTTGTCGGATCGAAGATCTCATTGAGCAGGTTGCCCTCTCGGTCGTAGATCTCGGTGCTGGCGAAGCTGGCAGTGAGGGTTTCCAGCTCTTCCGGCAAGGGCAGCTCGCGGGCGATGGAAGCGTAGGCCAGCATGGCACCGGCGAAGAGGAAGAAGAGCAGCGCGGCCAAGAGCAGGCTAGCCGCCAGTACGCCTGGGAACACCGATGTCTTTGGGCGCTGCGGCGGTGTTGCTTGCCGCTGCTGTTGCCGCAGCGGTTGCTGCCCCGGACGCGACGGCTGTCCCGCCGGGGTGCGTTGGTATTGACGATAACGATAGTTATTCGATGACGATGGTGACATAAGGTTTCGGATCCGTTTGACTGAGCGAGCAGAATCGCCATTTCCAGTATCTCAGACGAACAAAGGGCGCTCAAGGTTCCCTGGCGGCATCTGATGATTATAGCGCGTTGACAGGCGGCGTCAAATTGCGCTATCCTCGCCCGCTTCCTTGACAGGGTGAGCAGAGCTGAGGTATACTTGCGGCAGACGCGAGAGAGAATCGCCCAGACCGTCTGGCGATTTTGGTATCACGTCCTTACACGCAGGAGATGACTTCCTTTCGAGGCAACAGAATGCGAATCCCCATCATCGCTGGCAATTGGAAGATGAATCTGGGCCGAGTTGACGAAGCATTGGCCTTTGTGCGCAGCATCCGGCATCGCCTGAACGAGATCGAAGGCGTCGAGCGCGTGTTGTGCCCGCCCTTCACCGTGCTGGCCGCCGTGGCTGATATACTGCGCCCCACGCACATCGGCCTGGGAGCACAGACGATGCACTGGGATGATCGGGGCGCATACACCGGCGAGGTCTCCCCTGCCATGCTGGCGGGGTTGTGCCAATACGTCATCTTGGGCCACTCCGAGCGTCGTACCGGGCGTGTCGCCTTTCCTGATCACGCCGCACAGGTCAGCGTTGAGAACGATACCGCCGTCAACCGCAAGGTGCACGCCGCCCTGGCACACGATCTCATCCCCATCATCTGCGTGGGGGAGAACCTGGCACAGAATGAGGCCGGCCAGACCCACGAGTTTGTCGGCGGGCAGGTGCGTGCGGCGCTCGAGGGTCTGACGGCGAAACAGGTGGAGAGGTGCGTGATCGCCTACGAGCCCCTCTGGGCTATCGGCACGGGGAAAGCAGCGACCCCGGCGGACGCGAACCGCATCATCGGGCTCACGATCCGAGGGGCCATCGCTGAGGTGTTTGGAGAGGCCACCGCCGCGGCTGTGCGGGTGCAATACGGCGGCAGCGTTAACCTGGAGAACATCGCCGCCTTCATGTCTATGCCGGAGGTGGATGGCGCGCTAGTGGGTGGGGCCAGCCTCAAGCCGGACTTTGTGGAACTGGTGCGGCAGGCGGCGTTGGCCCGATGCTGGTCAAAACGTACCTGAACACGGGAACTTGGATCACCTGTGCGGGTTGGAGCGTGTGGGAAGTGTGACGATGAGCGATCAACGCTTCCAACTGGCAACGTGTTTCAACACGTTTTGAGTAGCAGGCCACGAATTCATTCGTGGCTGAGAGGCACTCGAGTCGACGTGCGTTACCCACCCAACGCCACCTCGTCCACCACGCCGACGATGACCGCGCGCACAGCGCCAGGGTCGAGCCCGAGAA
>DFBV01000243.1:2571-8869 GCA_002366755.1 Anaerolineales bacterium UBA3071 | reverse complement strand
CTCTTGGAAGAAGCCGAGGTCGTTCGGGCGTTGACCAGTATGCGCAAGGTATTGCGAGATGGAGGGATTCTGGTATTGGACCAGGGCATGTGCGACAAACAGCTCAGAGAAAGGCCACGTTTCATCCCTGTTATCAGCCGAAGTGGCTTCTCCAGGCTTTTTGTGATGGACTACCTCGACGAGACTCTGCAAATCAACGTCCTCGACTTGTGGCACAGCGAGGATGAACAGGACTTCAAGGTATTCAGCGTCGAGTATCTGATGATCCGACGGGATGATTATGAGAGGCTGTTGACTCAGGCAGGATACAGGGATAGGCATTACTACGGCACCTATCGTTTTGACCCGTACGATGAGGAGCACAGCAACCGCCTCATTGTTGTTGCGCGCAAGTGACCCAAGGATGTGCGTACGATGTCTTCAAAACTATGCCCCAAGATCATCTTGGAAGGCACACGGTTGACCTTCAAGACGGAGATCGCTTTTGCGCTGAACGAGCATCCCCGCATCGTGGGGCCTCGCAAGTACCGCTACCACTCGCCGCTCATCTCTGCGGAGTGGTGCGGCTTCACGAATACGCCTTGGGGCCGCGGCCTCATCAACTTCGAGCCCCACGAAGAAGCGTTGGCGATGGAGACCTACAGGACGTGGGTGCGGCTTCTCGAGCTTCTGCGCTACTACTCATGGATCGCTGACCGCTTTCATATCTCCACCCGGGCATACCAACTGCAGACCTATGGCGTAGACCACGACTTCGGCTGGCTGGAGGAGAGACTGGCGGCTCTTGGTTTTCATCTCGTGTTCTGCACACGGACGGCAGTGTCGTTTGAAGCGGCCCGCGCCGAAAGGCTCAAGGTCTCGGGCAACCCCGCGCAATACGACGACCTGCAGGTATTCATCAGGGAACAGGAACTCATGCGCCGGCTTGTTGGCGAGTCCATGTTGCCGACGTTGGAATTGGACGTCTCGGACAGCGATGTGGCCAGAGCTGCCGATAGAATCGCCGACTGGCTGACCGAAACCGGCGGGCTGTGGGCGAAGCAGGAGACGTGATGCTTGACCCGTGATCCGTGACGGTGACAGATCACGTTTCACGGCGAGTCCGCAGTCGGCTAGGACGCAGACGACGTACCGCGCAAGTGTACGAGAGGAGTGCTGAGACCGCATGCGCATTTATCGGATCACTGTCAACGGGAAGACGTACCAGGTCGAACTGGACGATCCCAATGCTTCTCCCGTGAGCGTGCGGGTGGACGGCAAACCCTTTGAGGTGTACGTGGAATGGGAGAGGGCTGACGCCGGTGCCACGGTCACGCCGGAGATCAGGCTGCCCCAGCCAAACGAGCCTCTGCCTGCCCCATCGGCCAAGCCGCCGAGGAACGTCACGCAGCCGCACATCCGCGGGGATGACGCTGCAGCAACCGACACCCTCACCACACCCATGCCCGGCACCATCCTCTCCATCGCTGTGGGAGAGGGGGATCGCCTGCAGCGAGGCCAGGAGATATGCGTCCTGGAGGCAATGAAGATGAAGAACGGCATCAAGTCACCTCGCGAGGGCACCATCGCTGAGGTGATGGTGAGCGCCGGGGCGACAGTGGCCTACGGTGATCCGCTGGTGCGCTTCGAGTGAGGGATTAGGTATGGGTTGGCATAATCTTCTGGATCTGCTCTCCGGCCTGAGCCACCTCACCTGGGGCCATCTGGTGATGATGGCCGCCGGCGGGCTGCTCATCTACCTGGCCATCGCCAAGGAGTACGAGCCGATGCTGCTGCTGCCCATCGGCGCGGGCTGCATCCTGGCCAACATCCCCGGCACCGGCATGCTGGACGACAACGGTCTCTTTGGCATCTTGATGAGAGCAGGCGTGGACACCGAACTCTTCCCGCTGCTCATCTTCGTGGGCATTGGGGCCATGACTGACTTCGGGCCGCTGCTGGCGAACCCGCGCATGGTGCTGCTGGGTGCGGCAGGGCAGTTTGGCATTTTCGGCACGCTGCTGTTGGCGCTGCTGCTGAAGTTCAACATGAACCAGGCAGCCAGCATCGGCATCATCGGCGCCATTGACGGCCCCACTTCCATCTACGTCTCCAGCGTCCTGGCCCCCGACATGATGGGTCCTATCTCCGTTGCTGCCTACTCGTACATGAGCCTGGTGCCCATCATCCAGCCGCCCATCATGCGGTTGCTCACCACCCGCCAGGAGCGGCTGATCCGCATGGAGTACACCTCGCGGCCGGTCTCCAAACTCACTCGAGTCCTCTTCCCTATCGCCGTCACGCTGCTCACCGGGCTGCTGGTGCCCAAGGCGTCGCCCCTTATCGGCATGCTGATGCTGGGCAACCTGCTGAGGGAATCGGGCGTGGTGGAGCGGCTGGTGGGCGCCTCGTCCAACGAGATCGCCAACGTGGTCACCCTCCTGCTGGGCCTCACCATCGGCTCGACGATGACCGCGGAGCGTTTCCTGCGCCTGGATACGCTGCTCATCCTGATCCTGGGCATCGTGGCCTTCGCCCTGGACACGGCCGCAGGGCTGCTCTTCGGCAAGCTCCTCAACGTCCTCACCGGCGGCAAGTTCAACCCGCTCATCGGCGCGGCAGGCATCAGTGCCTTCCCCATGTCCGCCCGCGTGGTACAGCGGGTGGGACAGGAGGAGGACTTCGACAACTTCCTGCTCATGCATGCTATGGGCGCCAACACCGCCGGACAGATCGGTTCGGTGATGGCAGGGGGCGTGGTGCTGGCGCTACTGGCCGGGTAGTCCGTAGTCGCTTGGTCTGATAGTCAAGTAGTCAGAGAGCGAAGTTGGTACATTGGTACATTGGTAGATCGGTAAATCGGGTCCTGCTGACCAATTCACCAGTCTACCAGTCTACCAGTTTACCGACCTCACCGATGAGAAGAGGAGATCATGTTAACAGACCATTTACCGCGCATTTCGCTGGCGCACCTGCCGACGCCACTGGAGCCATTGCCGCGGCTAAGCGCCGCGCTGGGCGGCCCGCAACTTTGGATCAAGCGGGACGACCAGACGGGGCTGGCCACGGGAGGCAACAAAGCCCGCAAGCTGGAGTTTCTGGTCGCCGAGGCACTGGCTCAGGGAGCAACGACGCTGATCACCGCCGGTGCGCCACAGTCGAACCACGCCCGCCAGACAGCGGCCGCGGCGGCCAAATGTGGCCTGCGCGCCGTCTTGGTGCTGGGCGGTGGCCCGCCGACGCAGCAGCGGCACGGCGGCAACGTGTTGCTGGATCGCCTGCTGGGCGCGGAACTGCGCTGGGCCGAAGGCCGCGACCGGGCAGAGGTGATGGCCGAAGTGGCCAAGGAGGAGCAGGCGGCAGGCCGGCGGCCCTACATCGTACCCTACGGAGGCTCTAATCCCGTGGGGGCCAGCGGCTACGTGGCCGCGCTGGAGGAATTGGCGGCGCAACTTGCGGAGCGGTCGCTGCGGATGGATCACGTCATCTTCGCCACCAGTTCCGGCGGCACGCAGGCAGGGCTGTGTGTGGCCGCCAAGGCGCTGCACTTCGCTGCCCGCATCGTGGGCATCAGCGTGGACAAGGAGGCCAAGGCGCTACAAGCCACGCTGGCCGCGCTGGCGAGGGACACGGCTGCTCACCTGGGGCTCGAACTCCACTTTGCACCCGACGAGTTTTTCGTCCACGACGAGTATTGTGGCGCCGGGTACGGCATCGTGAGCAAAATGGAGAGGGCGGCCATCCGGTTGCTGGCGGAGACCGAGGGAGTGCTGCTGGATCCGGTGTACACGGGGCGGGCGCTGGCCGGCCTGATTGATCTCATCGGTCAGGGGGCATTCGACGAGGAGGAGATGGTCTGTTTCTGGCACACAGGCGGCACACCGGGCCTCTTCGCCTACGGAGACGCACTGCTGGAGTAGAAGAACAGCGCCTCGCCCCCGATGTCCAGGGCGAGGCGCTTGTGATTCAGCAAACAGGCGAAGCTAATCCTCGGTGGCTGGCGTCGTCTCTACCCATTGACCATCCTGGAGAACGAAGGTGAGGGACTTCTCCACGGAGGGGCAGCACATGGGGTCTTCGGGACCGTGGGTGACGGCGTCGAGCGCGATCTCGCCGGCCCTGATGGACATTGATTGCACTTGCCAGCGATCGCCAAGGAACTGAGTGGCGGCGTTGATGAGCTTTCCATCTTCATTGACCATCGCTGCCAGATACCAGAAGACGCCGCTGCCGCCTGAGTTCTCGACCAGGGCAACCGCAGCGTCGGTGGTGCCATCACCATTCAGGTCGCCGAAGGCATGGTTGACGAAGGTGACTGTGGGCCGGGAGGCGCCACCCTCCACGAAGGGTTCACCCTCGAACTTGCCGTCGGCCAGTTGCACCGGTTCAGCATAGATCCCCTCGTAGACACCGTTTTTCAGGTCCATCAAGGTCACTCCGCCTGGCTCTGGAGCTTGTGATGGTATCCACAGCTTCTGGTCAATCTCGATCACGTCGGGATTGTCTATGACGTCGAAGCTGTCATCCTCAGCCGCCTTGGCATTGGTGGCCTTGACGATGCTGGGGTAAGCGAAGATGTCGCCGTAGAACTTGTCGGCGATCTTACTGAGCCAATCGCCGGGCTGCACGATGTACTCCTGACCGTCTGAATCCGGTGCTGCGGCTCTGACAACATTGGCCGCCAACAGTGTGATCATCACAGCGATCAACAAACTTTGCTTCTTCATGGCTTCTGTTTCCTTCTCCTTGATTGTGTTATTGCTTGATGCGATTTGGCCGCATTCAAGAGCGGAATGGTTTCACCCCAATAATCTGTGCGGCGCTACAGCGGTGGTATCTCCACCGTCAGCGCGTAACTTGAAGATTCGACGGTGATGACCTCGAGGTAGTAGTCTTGCGTGGCCGGCAACTGGCCGCGCCAGCCGGGTATCCCGTCTCCGTGCCACTTGAGGAACTGCCCATCTGCCCCGCAGATGGATAGGCCGACGTTGTTGCCGGGCGACATCACGCCCACATCCATCGTCTGCCCGCCCAAGGCGCGCAACACATAGATCTTCGAGCCGTTGCGTAGGAGATCCCCACTCAGGGTGGCCCAGGTCGAGCCAGGTGCGAACTGGACACGGTGCGGCGTCGAATCCAGCGGTTCAATTCTCACCATCAGGTCGTAGCTCGTGGCCTGCCCGACGGAGACGACGGACAGGAAGTAGTCCTGCGTGGAGGGGAAGTGACCTGCCCACTGCTTCCTGCCTGCGGTGTGATGTTGCAGGAGGGTGCCATCCGCTCCTACCAGATCCAGCACCACATCGGCGCCGGGCGATGTGATCACCACCTCTGCCGTCTGTTCGGCCAGCGCTCTCAGCACGTAGCGGTCGATGGACCCCTGGGCAACATAGTCGCTCAACGTGGCAGAGGTCGCGCCGGGAGCAAACTGAATACGGACAGGTTCAGTCTGCTGAGAAACGATGCTGACGGTCAGTTGGTAACTCGTGTCCGCTCCCATGGCGACGGCCTCCAGGAAGTAGTCTTGTGTGGAGGGCAGTTCGCCGCGCCACTCGGCTAGGCCGTCAGCGTAGCTCTTCAGCACAACCCCGTCCGTTCCGGCGACGGTCAAGACCACATCGCTGTTGGGCGATGTGATGGTGACCTCCATCACCTGGCCGGCAAAGGCTCGGAGCACATACCGGAACGCGCCGTTCCGCTGCACATAACCGGTGACCGTGGCAGATGTACCACCGGGAGCAAACTGGATGCGCGGGACCATGACCGTGAATGGCACGTCGTTTTCGTCATATAGCGTGGGGTCGCTGCTGTCGAAGATCCTGAGCCTCATCGAGTCCGACCTGACCACTCCGAAATTGCTGATCAAACCAGGAGCAATCCCCCATGAGTATTGCCCGGTTCCGGCGTCCACTGCAGAAGCGATGATGCCCAGGTCTTTGCCGCCCGCCGCCACGGCGATGGCCACTTTCTCCACCCCCGACGAGGCCCAGATGATGTCGTAGGTGTTGCCCTCTAGCCACTGCTCGCCGCCGTTGGGGGAGATGACCTCGATGGAAGGTTCAGGCGACAGCGGAGGGATGGTCACGGTCAGGGTGTAGCTTGTCTCCTGAATGGAGACGAGATGGATGAAGTAGTCCTGGGTTGAGGGCAACTCAATATGCCATTCTGTTGCCTCGGCTCCGTAGCTCTTCAGAACTGTCCCGTCCGCTCCCCAGACGGAGAAGTTCACGCCTCCGGCCGGCGCGGCGACGACTTGCATCGTCTGGCCTGCCATGGCGCGCAGCACGTAGATGGCGGAACCGTTCTGCTCCAAGAGGCC
>DFBV01000243.1:0-2491 GCA_002366755.1 Anaerolineales bacterium UBA3071 | reverse complement strand
CAGCGGGTTGGTGTGGCCGTACTCGTCGGATGGACAACACGGCTAGTGGGTGTGGGACTCGGTGTGGGCTCCGGCGTCTGCGCCACAGCAGTGTTGGTGGCCTGCACAGCCGCCGCAACGGTCGCGTCGACATCGGGGGTCGACGATGACCCGGAGACTGGGGGTGGTGTCCATGTGGGTGAGTCCAGCAGCCGCACCTCGAACACCTGGCCGCATCCCCACACCAGGGGCAGCAGCAGAAGCGCAACGAGGATCCACTTGAACTTGCTCATCTCTACACTTCCTTATGTGTACGCACGCAGAAGGTCTTGCATCTAGCCGGAGTATGGCAAGTATGGCACATGTAGGGCCAAGAGTCTTTACCAGATCATTGCTGCCTGGTTGCCGTTTCGTTGCCGCTTGATACCCTATCACCGGATAATCGGAACGAGCGGAAGGCTCTGGTTGAGAGGGTGTTGCGCTCCCGACGGCGCTAGTGTCTTTGTGGTGGAGGCAGCTATGGCTGGATGTACAGGGGCAAGTCAAAGGAGAAGGTCGTTCCCTCGCCGGGCTGGCTCTGGACGCGCATCGCGCCCCCGTGGTGCTCCGCAATCCGTTGGGCGATGGCCAGCCCCAGCCCGGTGCCCTTCCGCCGGAAGCTGCGGGCATCCGGAGCACGGTAGGCGGTTTCGAAGATGTGAGGCAGGTCTTCCTCGGAGATGCCGATTCCCTCGTCCGACACGCGAACACGCAGCCGGTCTTGCTCCTCCTGCAGGTTGATAATCACCTCGCCGCCTTCAGGTTTGGAGTATTTGATGCCATTGTCCACCAGGTTCATCAAGACCTGGCGCAGGCGGTCCCGGTCGCCCAACACCCGGGCTGGCCGTTCAGGGCCGACGTAGCGCATCCGTACTCCCCGCGCCTCAGCTCTTTCGAAGAGAGCCATGATCACGTCCTCGATCACGCCCTTCAGGTTGACCGGCTCTCGCACAGTCGGGGCCTCCGGCGTCTCCAGGTGGGAGAGCAAACGCAGGTTCTCGGTCAGACCGGCCAGCCGCCGCAACTCGGTGGCGATGGTGGCGTGATATTGCGACCACTGGCCGGCTTGGTCGGGCAAACAACTGAGCATATTGTCCAGATTCGTCTGGATGCTCTGCAGGGGATTGGACACTTCGTGGGAGACGTTGTAGATGAAATGGCGGTAGGCTTCCCGGGCCGCGGCCCACTGTTCCTCTTGTTCAGGGCGCTTCGCCAACTGGGCTCGCAAGTGCTGCGCTCTGTCAAGAAGTTGCGTGATCTGAGCCCGCAGTCGCCGGTAGGCAAACGCACCGCTGGCGATGAGCCCGATTAGCACAAGCATGATCACGAGGAATAGCAGGAGCGGGGTTCGGATGATGATCTCCAGCCATGAATCTAGCGAAGGCATGATCTACTCCCACTGAAGTCAATATCGTTTAGACAAGCCGTTCTGAGGTAGTTGCACTACCGAAGTCGGGAGCTCAACTCCCTCCTAACCAAAGATAGGCCATTCCAAGGCAGTTGCACTACCGAAGTCGGGAGTTCAACTTCCTCCTAACCAAACTGTATTGCTCCTACGGCGCTTTGAAGCGGTAGCCCACGCCGTGCACCGAGAGGATGTAGCGAGGATGGGCAGGATCAGGTTCGATCTTGGCCCGCAGCTTGGCGACGCAGGTATTCACCGCGGCGTCGGAGACATCCCATCCTGCCTCGTCATAGCCCCAGACGACATCTATCAGATCAGCCCGCGCGCAGGGCAGGCCAGCCCGTTGGGCCAGGTGCTTCAACAGGTCAAACTCCAGGCGAGTCAGGTGAATCTCCTGGTCGCCTGCTTCCACCTGTCGTCGGTCGAAGTGGATGCGCAGATAGCCGTCCACGACGAACCAGCCGGCTGCCTCGCCGTGTGCATTCTGTGCCTGGATGCGACGCAGGAGAGCTCGCACCTGGGCCAGCAGCTCACGGGTCTCGAACGGCTTGGTCATGTACACGTCCGCGCCCACTTCCAGACCCACCACTCGGTCCACCATCTCCTTCTTGATACCGGAGATCATGATGATGCCCACGGGCGAGCCAACCTGTCGCCGAACCGCCTGGCAGACCTCCAGGCCGTCCATGTATGGCAGTTGAACGTCGAGGATGATCAGGTCCGGGTTCACCTGGTTCAGCACGTCCAGAGCCTCGGCTCCATCTTCAGCCACGGCTACGCCGAACCCCTCCCGTTCAAGGTACTCCTGGAGCGATGATCGCAAGCGCTCTTCATCCTCAACGATGAGTAGTCGTGCTTTCGTCAGACCGCCCGGTGGGGCAGCAACGTTCTTGAGATGCGTCATTTCGCAGCCTGCCATCGGTGCCTCCAAGTGCTTGCAGCATGATAGGGCAGGTGCTATCTTTTGTCAAGCAGCGGCTTCGACAGCAACAACTGCTGTGCAGACGGCCTTTGGCAAATTGGCATGCAAGCCAAAGGCTGCTATAATGGCCCCGATCTCGGATCGGG
>DFBV01000023.1:13807-18518 GCA_002366755.1 Anaerolineales bacterium UBA3071 | reverse complement strand
GTGCAGATCGTCGCTGAAACCGTGCCAGCGCTCGATGACCTCCTGCGCCAGCGGGGTGAGGCGGGCGCCGCCGCCACCGGTGCCACCGGTCTGGGTCTCCAGCAATCGCACCCCCAGCCGTTCCTCCATCTCGTGGAGCCGCGTCCAGGCCAGGCGGTACGGAACGTTCAGCTTGCGGGCCGCGCCGCTGATGGAGCCTGTCTCGGCCACCGCTTCCAGCAACTCCACCCGCCAGTCGCTCAGTGCCACCTCGCCGTCCACTTCGACCCAGAAGTTCGCTCGAGGCTCCATGTGCTGCCGCTCTCGCCAACTCCTGCCCATCATAACACGACATCTTGAAGCCCACCATGACTTGCATCATACCTTGACGGAGTGAGGCAAAGGTGGTATACTGTTCTAGGTTCGAAGGTTTCAGGTTCGGGGGGTTTGGCATTGAACGCCAAGCGCCGAACCCTGAACCCCGAACTCTGCTATCCCGGAAAGGAGTGACTACAATGATCGAGAGTATCCATTGGCTGGGCCATGCCGGATTCCGCATTGATGGCCCGCCGACCATCTACATTGACCCTTACCAATTGCCTCCTGGCGCGCCCCCGGCCGATTTGCTCCTCATCACCCACGATCACTACGACCACTACTCGCCCAAGGACGTGAAGAAGATCGTGCACGAGGGAACGACCGTCGTCACCACCGCCGAGGTGGCGCGTAAGCTGCGAGGCGACGTGCGGACGGTCAAGCCTGGCGACGAGATCACCGTCAAGACCATCCCCGTGGAAGTCGTGCCCGCCTACAACGTCGGCAAGCGCTTTCATCCTCAGCGGGCGGGGCACGTGGGCTTCATCCTCACCGTGGACGGCCAGCGCGTCTACCACGCGGGCGACACCGACGTCATCCCCGAAATGGATCACCTGCAGGTGGACATCGCGCTGTTGCCGGTTGGCGGCAAGTACACCATGACCGCCGACGAGGCGACCGAGGCCGTTCGGCGCATCAAGCCCCGCGTGGCCATCCCCATGCATTACGGCAGTATCGTTGGTTCCATCAAGGATGCGCAGCGTTTCCAGCGGCTTTGCCCGCCGGGAGTGGAAGTGGTGATCCTGCAGCCGGAGCAGTAGGTCTCTCTCACTCCTCCTTCCTCGTAGTCCGGGTCTCGTCGTCTGCCATGACGCCAAACCGGCGAAAAAACTCCACTATCCCATCCGGGTCGAGGAACGTGGCGCTCTCGCTGCTTTGCACATGCTCAATCCGACCGCGCCAGCGTGGCCCGGCGGCCGACCACTCTCGCCAAAAGCGGACGACGAAGGTGCTGGTGGGCGGGCCTGGGGATGGTTCAGCCATGCCAGGTTTCTCTTGGTCATAACGCTGCAACTTCAATCGGGGTCTGAAGAGGGCATCCCAGACGTCCGAGTAGAACACACTCGTTGCCGAGGAACAAACACGGCGAGCCCCAAAAACCCCTGTCAGGCGATTTCCAGCAACTTCCCTAGCCTTTGCGAAGTTTGTCCGTGTATCGGTTGCAGAAGTAAAGCATGATTCGCCCAATAAGGTCTGGACCTTGCTCGCTCTGTGCCTTTCTAAACACGTCGTCCATGCACTGGAAGGTTCCCACATCCTCTAGCATCCAGGCGGTCACGACACAAAGGCTGCTACTCCCATCCCAGTTTATTGTTGGAATCTGTTCCTGGCTGAGAATGGTCTTCCTGCAGGCGGCGCTGTAGAGCGCTTCGTCAAATAGCGTCTCGCAAGACACCCATTTCCCGGAGAGATAACACTCGCACCAGGGGTGGAACCATACCTTCTCCGGTGCCATTCGATGCACCCAAGCGGGGATGATCCCTTTCAGGACATCCTTGGCCAGAACGGCCTGGTGATATCTGGCGGGGATTCCAGCAGCACGGAGCAAAGCAACTTGAAGATTGGTCTTGGTGACGCAGAACCCGGTCCCTTGACGCAATGTCTCTGAGGCCGTTTCGAAATTGCCCAAGGCGAAGGGAATCTGATCTCTTACAAATTGGAAAATCCCTAGAGCGGCTTCTTTCGGAGTGGAGGCATCTCTGGCGAGCTCCTGTGCCTTCCTTCCTACTTCCTCGTTTTCGCTATCGCATAACTCTGTTGGCTTCAAGTACTCATCCATGCCGTCCGGTGGTTGCCATGCCATTTTCTCACCTCCCGCATCTTGTTCTAGTGTGCTTCGGGTTTGGCACATTACCTAACCCTTGATCCTGCGATCATAAGTCTATCGCAAAGCTGCCAAAAACGTGCCAAATGGTTAGTCTGGAGGCCCGTAGCGGGAAACACCGAGCATAGTGCCAAACCAGACCGCACCGTCTGGAGCCACGATGATGGACCGGACCTTGTTGTGAACCAGACCATCGTCGGTGGTGTAGGTGGCCCAACTCTCGCCGTCGAAGCGGGACACGCCGGTGTCGGTGGCAAACCACACTGCACCGGTGGGGGCCACGGCGATGGAGTAGACCTCGTTGTTTACCAACCCGTCGTCCTCGGTATAGGTGATCCAGGATTGGCCATCGAAACGGGATACACCATAGTCCAAGGTCCCGACCCAGACCGTGCCGTCGGGGGCGATGGCGACTGCCTTGGTCCAGTTGTTTGCCAGGCCATTGTCCCTAGTATATGTGGTCCAGGCCTTGCCGTCGAAGCGAGAAACGCCACTATCGAGAATGCCGAACCACATCGCACCGTCGGGAGACGAGGTGATGTCCAACACGTATTTCGCCGCCAGACCGTCGGCTTCGGTATAGGTTCTCCAGGTCGCACCGTCGAACCGCGATACGCCGCCGTCATCCTCAAAGGTACCAAACCACAGCGCTCCGTCTGGCGCCATGGCCATGGAGCGAACGTAGTCGTCCATCAGGCCGTCAGCTTCGGTGTAGGTAGTCCAGGTCTTGCCGTCGAAGCGGCAGACGCCACCACGCTTGGTGCCGAGCCAGGCTGCACCGTCCTGGGCTACAGCGACGGACAAGACTTCGTTCCTCGCCAAGCCATCGTCCGTTGTATACCTGGTGTATGTGCCATCAGTGGGATCCAACTTGACGGCCCCGCGGGTGGTTCCGACCCACAGATTGCCGTCGTGGTCGAAGGCCATGTCGTTCACATACTTCACGTCGGGGTACGATTCCCACGTGTGCTGCAATTCAGGTTCCGGCATGGGAGTGGGCGGCATTGGAGTGTGGATTGAAGTAGGCGGCACTGGGGTGTCGGTCGGCGCGGGTGGGCTGGTGGGCTTGGCAGTGGGCGGCGGCGTTGCGGCTGGAGCGCACGCCGTCAGCAGCGAGATCAGCACAACCAGCATAGCAAGCGTGACTTGGAGCAGCTTACGGTTCATGGGTACTACCTCCTTTGCATTCTCTGCTTGGAGCTATTTCGGCCAGCGGGGCAGGGGTCGGCCTAGAGAGCCATCGCAGCGTCCAAATCGCCGCGGTTCATTGCCTCCTGGAGAGCCTGGACCAGGCTCACGGGGTCCTGCTGGGCCGTTGCTGTGGCCGTGACGAGAGCGGCCAAGATGAGCAAGACCACTCCTATCCGAAGAACTTTGACTGCCATTTTCTTTCCTCCTTTTCTTTGAGTGAGATCGTTCGAGCCTATGCTGTCAGTCTAGCTCACTAGTGCCAAAAAAGTGCCAAATAGCCTGCCAAATCGCCTCTTCGGCCCGAAACACAGCAGCGGGAAAAAGAAGAAACCCGTTTTCTTGAAGAAGACGGGTTTCCAGCCTGGGCGATACCGCTTCGTGCGGCAGCTAATGCGGTTCGATGATAACGTCCTTCCAGAGTGGAAGTGGATCTCCAACCACCGGCGTGGGTAGCTTGATTACCCAGGGCTTTACCAGCAGGTGTGCTCGCCAGTAGAACAGGGGCATGATCGCCGCATCCTCTACCAGGATCCTGTCCGCTTGCCTGTACAGCTTCATTCTATCTCTCTGGTCCATCACTCGCCCGGCTTTCTCCACCAGCCTATCGTAGGCTTCGTTCTGCCACCGGGTGTAGCGCTGGAAGGAACTCACTCCCAGGAAGCTGTTGGGATCGGGATAGCCAGCCGACCACGCCGCGTCAAAAAGATGTGGTGGCTTCTTTTGCAGCCGGTCGACATGCCTTGTCCAGTCCAGGGCCTCCCACGTGATGTCTATCCCCAGGTTCTCTCGCCATTGCGCACTCAGGTATTCGTCGATCTCGCGAACAGAGGGGGCAGACGGCGTCAGCCAGTCTACAGGGGGGAAGCCGCGGCCGCCTTCCCGCAAGTAGCCGGCCTCCGCCAGAAGCTGGCGTGCCCGGTCGGGATTGTACGGTAGGCCAGTTCCCGCCGAGTGCCCCGGCATTCCCGGGGGCACGAACCCGCCCCTGGCCGGGGAAACGCGGCCCCTCATGACCACGTCCGCCAGCGTTTCTCTGTCTGTGGCGAGCACGAAGGCCCGCCGCACCCGTACGTCGTCGAAGGGCGGCCGGCTGACGTCGAATCCCACGTAGGCGGTGAACAGCGCGGGTGGCGAGACGTATTCCCCAGCGTGTCGCTGCCGGACGCGGTCGTGTTCCAGCGGTGCAAAGTCTCGGAGACCCAGGATGTCCAGGCGGTCACCTTCATACAACGCCAATCTGGCCGACCCACCACCCTCGATCAAGGAGATTTCCACCCGCCGCACATTGCCCGTGAACTGGCCGTGGTACGCCGGGCTGCGCACCAAGACCATGGGCTTGCC
>DFBV01000023.1:579-13671 GCA_002366755.1 Anaerolineales bacterium UBA3071 | reverse complement strand
ACCCCGACGTCCCCCTTCCCAGCTTCCCCCTGATGAAAAGCCCTGGCCCCTTTGACGTCATACAGCAGATCGGCATTAGGCGACCCGGTGGCCGGATCCAGCACCCGCTTCCAACTGTACTCGAAGTCCCCCGCCGTCAGCGGCGCTCCATCGCTCCAGCGCGCGTCGTCCCGCAGGTGAAAGACGTACTTGCGCCCGCCGTCCAGCACCTCCCAGCTCCGAGCCACATCGGGCACGATGTCCAACTCTGGGGTCAACTCCACCAGTCCGCTGAAGAGTTGCTTTATCACGCTGGTTGAAACGTCGTCCCTAGCTATGGTCGGATCCAGAGTCGCCAGCTCGCCCAACAAAGCCACCCTCAGTGCTTGGGGGGCGGGGTGCGCTTCCGCCTCTTGCCTCTGCCCCGCTTGTTGCCACAAGGCGAAACCTCTCTTGTAGGCCTGACGTGCCCGCCGGAAGTCGAAGGAGCTATGATAGGTCAGCCCCAGCGTCATCAGCGTGCGCGCCGCTCGCTCGTGCTCCCCCTGTTCCAGCAGGAGTGCCCGCGCCCGCTGGTAGTGGTCAATGGCTTCCTCGTGGGCGTAGGCCAGGCGGGCCTGATCACCGGCGCTCAGCAGGTACTTCGTCGCCTTCTCCGTCAGCGTCTTGTCCAACTGCTGTCCTTGCTCGAAGTGGAAGGCCAGTTCGCTGGCCATGGCCTCTGTCTCTGCGCCGTACAGAGCCTCCATGGTCTTCCCGACCAGACCATGGGCGCGCTGCCGTCGCTGGCGCGAGATGCCGGCGTACAGCGCTTCCTGGATCTTGTGATGGGTGAAGCTGTAGTCGCGTCCCACGGCCCCCGTGCCCTCATCAATCAGCCGGTGGCGCAGCAGAGCATCCACTGCTTGCAGTGTGTCTTCCTCACCCCGGCCCCAGACCGCGTTGAGCAGGTCAAAGTCGAACTCACGACCGAGCACCGCTGCCACGCGCACGGCCTCTTGCGCGTCATCCTTTAGACGATGAACCCGCGCCTGGATGGCTTCGCTCACACCGGCGGGCAGCGGGATCTCTCCCTTGCTGATCTGGGCAAAGTCGCCTCGCCACGCGCCTTGCTCCAGGCGGATAGCTCCTGTCTCAAAGAGCGCTTTGGTGATCTCCATCAAAAAGAAGGGGTTTCCCTCCGTCTCCGCGTACAGTCGGCGCGCCAGGGGCACCGCGGCGTCGCCCACTCCGGACATCTCCACCACCATCGTCTCCACGGCTGCGGGCGAGAGGTGCGGCAACCGCAGCGGCCTGGCCAGCCCTTCCCGGGTCAGTCGCCGCCGCAGGGTCAGCAGGGGATGCTGCAGGCCGATCTCTTCGGAGCGGAAGGTGCCTACCAGGAGAACCGGATGGTCGGCCAGATAGCGGGCCAGGTAGTGCAGCAATTCCAATGTGGATTCGCTGGCCCAATGCAAGTCCTCCAGGACGAGGAGGAGTGCTTCCTGAGAGGACAAGCGAGTCAGGAAATGGGCCACACCCTCGAAGAGGCGTGCCCTCTCCTGATCCAAGGGCGACTCGGTCTCGGGATACCTCTCCAACACCTCTGGCACCAGGCGGGCGACCTGTCCCAGGGTCCAGTCGGGCAAGTCCACCAGTTCGCCTCCGGTCAAGGTGGGCAGAACGGTGCGCATCGCCTCGGCGACAGGCTGGTAGGGCAGGGTGCGCTCGAACTCGTAGCAGCGTCCCCACAGCACACGGGTGCCCCGCCAGCGCAGACGGTTAGCGAACTCCTCCACCAGGCGGGTCTTGCCCACCCCGGCCTCGCCACTGATGAGCACCAGGCCACCGTGTCCTGCTTGTGCTCCTCGCCAGCAGTCGTGTAGCAGCGCCATTTCCTGCGCCCGGCCTACCAGCTTGCTAGGTGCGATCATGTCCAACGGGCTACGCCCTGATGGCACGGGCAGGCGTTCTGGCTCTGCGATGGGGATCACCACAGGCAGGCGGCCGATCTCAAATCGTTCCTCCACGATGTCCCGGAAGAGCTCATTGGTCTCGGCCATCGGCTCGGCACCCAGTTCCTCCACCATGATCTCGCGGCAGCGGCGGTACTGCGCCAAGGCAGCGTTGCGCTGTCCTAGCCGGCAATAGGCGCGCATGGCTGCGCGGTGTGCATCTTCACGCAGGGGATCGTGGTCGAGTAACCGCAGCGCCGCAGCCAGCGCGGCGTCGTGCTCCTCCCTGGCCTCGTGGCTGGCCATCAACCGCGCCAACGCCTCGGAGAACAGGGTTTCCAGCCGGTAGCGCTCGTTGAGGATCCAGTCATCGTAGAAGCCATCCAGGAAGTCGCCTCTGTACAACTCCACCGCTTCGCGCAATTCGAGCCAACCGGTAGGCAAGACCTTGTCTACTTGTCTACTTGTGTACTTTCTCCTCGAATTCACCCGCGTCGAGCCACAGGAGTGCCTGGGGATTGAACTGTACGGTTTGAGCATCGCTGAGGATGTACCCCTCGCCGGGGAGGCAGCGGCGGATGTGCCACAACGCCGTGGTGAGGGAGCGGCGCGCCTTGCGCTCCGGCCGGTCACGCCAGAAGATGTCGGCCAGCCGGTCTCGGGTCTGAGGCTGGTCTCGATGCACGATCAGGTAGGCCAGCAGAGATTGGGATTTGAGCGTGGGAGGCTTGGGCAACTGCAGGTCGCCGTGGCGGATGTCCAGCGTGCCCAGGAAGTGTAGTTGTAGGGTGGGCATTGCAGCACCTCCTGCTCTCAAGAAAATGGAGAAGGCAGAATGGAGATTGGAGGGTGAAGAACGGACCGCCGTTCCCATCTCCCATCTTCCCTATCCCCCTTCCGCCTTCCTCCTGCTTACGCCAGCGGTTCCTGCCCTGTGCCTAGCCAGGAGTGGCAGCCTCTTCAGCGGTGAGGAGCAGCGGAGCGCTTTCGCCCCGGATGGCCTCGGCGGTGACCAGGCAGCGCACCAGTTGGGGAGGGTAGAGGTGCTTCCCGCGCTCAGTTTCTGAGACGGGGAGACAAGGGGGCAAGACGACAAGGAGACAAGGAGACCAGGGGACAACGAGAACTCCCCCGTGCTCCTTGTCTCCCCCTCTTCCCCTCTCCCTGTCACTCTGTCACTCGCTCTCCCCCTCTTTACTGCGTGCCTCTCTCCGCAACTCTGCCATTGTCGCCACCGGCTCGCCGAGTACCTCGTCAATGATGCCGTACTCCACCGCGCCCAGGGGATCCATGAAGTAGTCGCGGTCGAAATCCTTGACGATGCGCTCTATCGGCTGGCCCGTTTGCTTGGATAGGAGCATCTGCACCAGCCGTTGCATGCGCAGTAGCTCGTTGAGCTGGATTTCCACATCGGGGGCGTAGCCCCGAACAGAGCCACCGGCAGGATGCATGTGGATCGTGGCGTGGGGCAGGGCGTAGCGCTTCCCTTTGGCTCCCGCCGAAAGCAACACCGTGCCCATGCTGGCGGTCCAGCCCACGGCGATGGTGGACACCGGGGCCCGCAAGAGCTGCATGGTGTCGTAGATCGCCAGGCCGGGGTAGATGCTGCCGCCCGGCGAGTTGATGTAAAGGCTGATCTCTCGCTCTGGATCCTCGCGATCGAGGAAAAGGAGCTGGGCGACGATCAGGTTGGCGACTTGGTCACTGATAGGCGTGCCCAGGAAGACGACGCGCTCCTTGAGCAACAGCGAGTAGATGTCATAGGCCCGCTCGCCCCGCCCAGTGCTCTCGATCACCATCGGTACTAACGACTCGGGTATCATTCGTGACCTCCGTACCTTGTTGCCTGTTTTCCCCTACTCATTGCCTCATTGCTCCATTGACCTGATTGACTCACTACTCGTTCACTCCTGTATCGGCTTTCTCCTCATTCTCCTTATCCTCTTTATCCTCCGCATCTCCCTCTTGCTCTGCCTCTGCTGCTTCCTCCTCTGCCGCCGATGGCTCGAACTCTCCCTTGGCGATGGACAGCAGTCGCTGCCGTGCCAGTCGGGTCAGGAGATCGTTGCGCACCATCTGCTGCCCACTGGATGAATCCAGCAGTTCCCGCAACTGCTGCGCGGTGTCGCTCGACTGGCGTGCCACACGGCGTTCGATCTCCTCGTCCACATCTGCGTCTTCGACGGCCAACTCCTCTTGTTCCACGAGCTCACTCAGCGCCAGGCTACGCTTCAGTCGCCGCTCTGCCTGAGGCCGGTTTTCCTCTCTGTATTCTTCTACGCTCTTGCCACTCACGCGCAGCCACTCGTCCAGAGGCATCCCTTGCTGCCGCAGCAGGCGGTCGTGATTCCCCAACAGGTCATCGAGCTCTTTGTCCAGCATCAGTGGCGGAAATTCGATCTGCGCCTGCTCGACGAGCGCATCAAGCACTTTGCCCTCGTAGTCCGATTCCGCTTCGCGCTGTGCCCGCAGATCCTCTCGGACGGCTTCCTGCAGTTCATCCAGCGTCTCGTGCTCGCCGACGGTCTGGGCCAACTCATCGTCGAGCGGCGGCAGCTCCTTGGCTTTCACGCCGTGGAGTGTCACCTCGAAGCGCGCCGTCTCGCCCGCCCAGCGGGTGGCCCCCTTGGGGTAGGTGACGTCGAAGCTGTGTTCGTCGCCTGTGTTCAGACCCACCAGGGCAGCGTCGAAACCAGGCAATGAACCGCTACTCTCCTCCTGCAGCACCCGCTCCCAGTTCTGCTGGTTCATGATCTCTTCGTCGCCGACGGTGCCCTTGATGTCCATCACCAGCATGTCATCGTAGGCAGCGGGGCGATCCACGGGGACCCACTCTGCATAACGCTCTCGCAGTTGCTGCAGGGCCTCATCCACTTCCTCATCCAGCACGAGGATGGGCTCTGCTGGCACGCGCAGGGCGCGGTAGTCGCCCAACTCCACAAGCGGCGGCAGGGGAACGGTCACTTTGAAGGTGAGTGGGTCCCACTGCACTTCATCCAACGTGCCCTGGGCATACGCCTCGATCTCTGCCTCTTCCAGGGCATCTTTGTAGAGCTGCTGCCCGATGGCCTGGAACGTTTCCGCTCGCACGTAATCCTCTCCCACAGTCCGTACAACGATGGCGTAGGGAGCTTTCCCGGGACGGAAGCCAGGGATGCGCATGCGCCGCGACAGGCGACGGGCTGCTTGCCGTAGCGCCCGCTGCGCTCGTTCCTCTTCCACTTCCACTGTCAGCGTGACCTGACGATTAGGGTGTTCCTCGGGTGTGACTTTCACCTTTGCCTTTTGTCTCCTTCAAGCGAAGATACGCACTGTGGCAGAACGGACACGTGGCCATGAGCCTGGCGGCTCTATGAGCGGCTTCTGCCTCAATGCGAAGATATTACCTGGCGCTGTCTGTTCCAGAGCGCTGACGATTATAGCACAACTCGAGCGAAGAGGCTACTTCCCTACCGCAGGGCCCGCAAGCGGATGCCTTGGACAAGTCCCGAACCGTCCTGAGTCCCTCTACGGTCTGCCGATGGTCACCTGCAGCAAAAGCGCTCCTCCCCCAAGGGAGAGGAGCACAGCAGCGGCAGCTACGCCATGCCTACAGCACTATGGCCTCGGCCACATTGTCTAGCTCAACCAGTGTCGCGCCGCGATTGGCCCGGTTCATCACCGGCACTTCGGCCAGACGCTGTCGCTTCCCGTCCGAGCCGATCAGATCCACTGATCCCCTCATCGGCCCTGCCCTGACGGCCACCACCGGCCCGGTCGCCTTGGTCTGGTTGAGCAGCAGCACACCTTGACCTCCCCGGCCCTGCACGGGAAACTCCTTGAGCGGCACCTGCTTGACGAAGCCGTTCTTGCTGACCACGACGACGCCCAAGTCGGCCGCGGGATCGCTGATGACCGCACCGCTCAACAGTCGGTCCCCTTTGCGCAGCTTGGTGCCCGCCACGCCCCTGGCAGAGCGAGTAGCCTGCGGGTTGATCTGCCCTGCGCTGAAGCGATTGGCCCGGCTGGTGCCAAGGAACATGACGTGGGCCTTCTCGTCCCCGACGCCGGCAAACAGTACGCCATCGTCTTTTCCTGTCAGCCCAATCACCGTAGCCCACGAAGCCTCGGCGGCCGATTTGACATCCCTGGCGCTGATCCGTTTGACCTGGCCCTGGCGCGTGCCTAGGATCAGATAGTGCTTGTCGGGCAGGATGCCCATGCCGACGACCTGCTCCCCTTTGCTCAACCCCAACTCCTCAAAATTGGCTGATCTGGGCAGGCGGCCCACTGCTCCCCACCAGGCCCGCCCCCGGTCGGATACCAGCACCACTGTGTCTTCTTGCTCGGTTCGCAGATGCATCCGATGAGCTTCGACCGCCCGGCTGGTGGTCCCCGGCCGGACACGATAGCCGAAACGACTGGCATCTTCGCGTTGCACGCCTCGGGTGGTCACTGCGACCACCTGCGGCTCCTGAGGCACGACCAGCTCAGCCTCGGTCACAATGCTGTCTCCTGGCTTCTCCTCGGTCAGGATCACCGTCCTGCGCGGCGTGGCGAACTTCTCCTTGATCGCCAGCGTCTCTTCGACCACCACCCATAGGCGACGCTCCTGCGAGCGCAGCAGGCCCTTGAGATACTTGATGCGGGCCTTGAGTTCCTTTTCCTCGTCGGCCAGCTTGCGACGCTCCAGGGCTGCCAACCGTCGCAACTGCATGGATAGAATGGCCTCAGCCTGGCGCTGCGTGAACTTGAACTTCCTAATGAGGTTGGTCCCTGCCGTCTCGGTGGTGCGGCTGCGGCGGATGGTGTCAATGACCTCGTCAATGATATCCAAGGCCTTCAGCAGACCCTCGATGATGTGCAACCGGGCCTCTCGCTTGGCCAACTCGTAGCGGCTGCGCCGGACGATAACGTTGAGCCGGTGATCGACAAAGTGCACCAACATGTCGCGCAGGCTGAGCCTCTGCGGGCGCACGATCGTGTCGCCATTGACCTTCTCGGAGACAAGAGCCAGGGTGTTGACGCCGAAGGTTTCCCGCAACTGGCTGCGGCTCAGGACGTTCTCCAGCACTTCTCGGGCGTTGGCCACGCGGCTGACCTCGATGACGACGCGCATGCCCTCGTGATCTGACTCGTCGCGCAGATCGGTGACACCGGTGATCTTGCCCTCGCGCACCTCACGGGCGATACGCTCCAGGACGGTGGTCTTCTGCACGGCGTAGGGTAGTTCGGTGACGACGATGTTGACCTTGCCCCCGCCAATGTCTTCCATGTCCACTCGCGCCTGGGTGACGATGCGACCCCGCCCAGTCTCGTAGGCTGCGCGGATGGTGTCCACCTTGCCCTCGCCCGCAGGAACCTCCCGGTAGCGGTAGATGATCCCACCGGTGGGGAAATCAGGTCCCGGGATGATCTCCATCAACTTCTCCACGGAGATCTTGTGCCGCCTGCGCCAGCGGTTGGCCACATAGACCACCACATCGCACACCTCGCCCAGATTGTGGGGCGGGATGTTGGTGGCCATGCCCACGGCGATGCCCATTGATCCGTTGATCAGCAGGTTAGGCAGCGCCGTCGGCAAGATGACCGGGTCCTTCAGGCTGCCATCGAAGTTGTCCACGAAGTCCACGGTGTCCTGATCGATGTCCTGGAGCACGTGGCCGGCGATCTCGGCCAGCCGCGCCTCGGTGTAGCGCATGGCAGCGGGGCTGTCGCCGTCAATACTGCCGAAGTTGCCCTGACCATCTATGAGGGGCTGGCGCATGGAGAAATGCTGCCCCATGCGGATCATCGCCATATAGATGGACTGGTCACCATGCGGGTGGTACTTACCAAGAACCTCGCCGACCACGCGGGCCGACTTGCGGTGCGGCCGGTCGTGGCGCAGCCCCATGTCGTGCATGGCGTAGAGGATCCGTCGTTGCACCGGCTTGAGTCCATCCTCGACGCGGGGCAGGGCCCGGTCGGTGATCGTCTCCACGGCGTACTGGAAGTATGCCTGCTCCAGGTCTGTCGTCAGGGAAATCGTTTCAGTCAGCATGCTCTAGCACCTCATGACTCGTTGTTGTCGCCGTTTTCGCCGTTCTCTTCCTCACGCCAACGTTCCAGCAGCCAAGTGCGGCGATTGCGCGCTGACTTGCCCATCAGCGTGCTGATGATCCGGTTGGCGTGGTGGACGTCCTCCACCGTCACCCGGCGCAAGCTGCTGGTGAACGGGCCAGCGTCACTGATTCGGAAGACCGTCTCGCGCAACTGCCCCGGATTCATCTCGCCCAGACCTTTGTAGCGTTGCATCGTCGCACCCTGGGGACGCCACTCCTCCAGGATGGCGTCCCGCTCCCGGTCGGAGTAGGCGTAGCGAGCCCGCTTCCCCTTGCGCAGCAGGTACAGCGGGGCGACGGCCACGTAGAGCCGCCCAGCTTCGACCATGGGGCGCATGTAGCGCCAAAACAGGGTATAGAGCAGGGTGCGGATGTGGTCGCCGTCCACATCGGCGTCCACCAGGATGGCTACGCCGCCGTAGCGCATGTCATCTACGCTGAAATCGGCCCCGATCCCGCCGCCGACCGCGGCGATGATGGCCTTGATCTCGTTGTTGCTCAGCAGACGGGTCAGCTTGACCCCTTCCACGTTCAGAGGTTTGCCGCGCAGGGGCAGGATGGCGTGGTAGCGCCGGTCGCGGGCCATCTTGCACGAACCGCCGGCGCTGTCGCCCTCGACGATGTACAGTACCGTCTGTTCGACCGGCGTGCCTTTGCTCACGTCGGCCAGCTTGCCCGGCAGGCCCGAATCGGTGGCGTCGAGCACGCTGCGGCGGATGACCAGCGAGCGGGCCTTGCTGGCCGCCACCCGCGCCTGGGCGGCTGCCTGGGCCTGGTGGACGATGGTCTTGCCCAGCGCGACCTTCTTGCGCAGTTGCTCCAACAGCCCCTCGTAGACGATGCTGTGGACGATGCCCTGCACCTGGTCACTGGCCAACTGCGTCTTGGTCTGGCTGGTGAAGAGGGGATCATGCATGGAGAGTTTGACGACCGCGGTCAGCCCGGCCAGGGTGTCGCTGCCGCGGATGCTGGCCTGGCCTTTGCCCTTGGACAGCCTCTTCTCCGAGGCAAACTGGTTGATGGCCTTGGTGACGGCGCTCTTGAAACCGGCCACGTGCCTGCCCCCGTCGGGCGTGGGGATGGTGTTGACGAAGCTGACGATCTCGCTGTCGTCCACGCTGGTGTGCCACTGGAATACCACGTCGACGGCGACGTCGTCCAGTTCTCGTGTCACCTCGATGGGCACACGGTGGATGGGCCTGCGCCCATCGTTGAGCCACTTCACGTACTCGACCAGACCGCCGTCGTGGCGGAAGCGTTTCCGGCGCTTCTTCTTTCTGCGGTGATCGGTGACTTCGACGGTCACGCCCGGCAAGAGGAAGGCGATGACCTGCAGCCGACGAGCCAGGGCATCGAAGTCGAAGTCGGTGGTGTCCAAGAAGCGGGCGCTGGGCTTGAAGGCTACCTCCGTGCCCGTGCCCAGCTTCTTATCGGCGTGGGTCTTGATGGCCTTCGCTTCGCCCCTCTGCCCCACCTCTGCGATGATCTTGTCGGTCGCCGGATCGAGAATCTGGACGGAGGCTATGGGCAGGCCGTTCTCATGGCGCTGGAAGTAAAGCACGCCATTGCGGCGTACTCGCACCTGCAGCCACTCCGACAGAGCGTTCGTTGCCTTGACGCCGACACCGTGCAGCCCACCGCTGGTCGAGTAGCTGCCTTCCTTGAATTTGCCGCCAGCGTGCAGTTCCGTGAAGACCAGTTCCAGGGTAGGGCGTCCCTTCTGGGGATGCATTCCGGTGGGGATACCCCGACCATCGTCAATCACGGTCAGGGATCCGTCGGAATGGATGTCCACGCTGATGTGTGTGCAGGCCCCGGCCAGGGCCTCATCCACGGCGTTGTCGATCAGCTCGTAGGCCAGGTGATGCAGCGCATCCAGGCCCGTGCCGCCCACGTACATGCCCGGTCGCCGCTGGATGTTTTCTGGATAGTCCAGGACTTGGATATCCTTAGTTTCATACGCTGTAGCCATGGTCGTCTCCTGGGGGCAGAATCACTCTACTCTAATAATAGCACAGATGTTCTACTCTGTCAAATCTGCGGAGCCATTTGCGCCGCGAGGCGGCCACACGCGGAAGCCTATGGCGCTGAAATCCTCGTCGAAGCTGAACACGTCTTGAATGCCCAATCTCCCCGCGACGACGAAACTGGTGCAGTGCCGAAACGAGGAGAGGCGGTCGTGATACCGCTCGAAGATGTCCCACGCTATGCGGGCGATCTCGGCGTTCACCGCAACAACCCGCAGGAGACCTTGCCGCTGCGCTATCTCCACAATGCTGTGGAAACGGGCAGCGCCACGGTGCCCTGTTGCGTGCTGGAATCGAGAATAGGTCTCGCTCAGGACATCGCTCGAAGTGACCAAAACCTCCTTGCGCCTGATAAGGCCCAGGTAGTACTCCCTGGCCTGGTGGTGATGCTGGTCGGTGTGATCCGCAACAGCAAGCCAGGCGCTGGTGTCCACAAAGACTTGCTTCATTGACAGTCTCTCAGCGGCAATCTCTCAGCCGCTAGTCGTCACGATGCTCCGATAGATCGCTGAGATGGGATCGCGAGACCATGCCGATGATGTGATAGAGTGGGTTTTGCTTCAGTTCCTCCAACTGTTCGGTGGTCAGGTCTTCCTCGGATAGGGCTTCTGGTTCTGCGATGATCCCGACTTCTCCATCCCTGGCTGCAGGCGCGCTGGCTTGCGCCCCGCCTACATAGGCAGACACTGCCTCGCGTACTACCTGCGCCATGGACTTGCGCTGCTCGTAGGAGATCCGTCTGAGTTTTTCGTGGAGCTCGTCTGGGAGGTAGACCTGCGTGCGCTTCATCTCTAGCTCGCTCTCAGGTACATTATGATGTATACATTATAGCATCATAACGCTATGCTGTCAAATCACGCAGGCGACTTCGGCTCCCGCAATTTCTCCCAGATGGGTCGCTTGTCTTGGGCCTCCCTGGCCCGACGCAGGTCGATGATCTGATCTCGCAGCACGGCCGCCTTCTCGAATTCCAGCGCAGCGGCAGCAGCTTTCATCTCCTTCTCCAGTTGCTTGATCAGCCGCACCATCTCATCCGGCGGCAGCGCCGACAGCGGCAGAGCTTTCTCAGCCCCGACCTCGTAAGGCACTCTCTCCTCTGCCAGCGTGCGCACGCGATCCGTCAGGTCACGCACCGACTTGACGATGCTGGCGGGCACGATGCCGTGGGCAGCGTTGTACGTCTCCTGCTTGCGCCGCCGGCGGTTGGTCTCCTCAATGGCTCGGCGCATGGCGTCGGTCA
This sequence comes from Anaerolineales bacterium UBA3071, assembly GCA_002366755.1. GTDB lineage: Bacteria > Chloroflexota > Anaerolineae > UBA3071 > UBA3071 > UBA3071. The sequence continues at coordinate 2,408 of DFBV01000023.1, read as the reverse complement.
CTTTGTCGGCGTACATGATGGCCGTGCCCTTCACGTGCCGCGCTGCGCGGCCGATGGTCTGGATCAGCGCCGTTTGGGAGCGCAGGAAGCCGGCCTTGTCCGCGTCGAGGATGGCCACCAGGCTGACCTCCGGCAGGTCCAGTCCCTCTCGCAGCAGGTTGATGCCCACCACCACGTCGTAGACCCCCAGCCGCAGGTCCCGCAGGATCTCCACTCGCTCGAGGGTCTGGATCTCCGAGTGCAGGTAGTGCACGCGCACTTCCAGTTCGGCCAGGTAGTCGGCCAAGTCCTCGGCCATGCGCTTGGTAAGCGTGGTGACCAGCACTCGCTCGCCCCGCTCCACGCGGCGGCGGATCTCTCCCAGCAGATCGTCAACCTGCCCTTTGGTGGGGCGCACGTGGACCTGCGGATCGACCAGGCCTGTGGGGCGGATGATCTGCTCCACGATCTGCGCCGAATGCTCCTGCTCGTAGGGCCCCGGCGTGGCACTGGTGTAGATGACTTGGTTGACCATTTGCTCGAATTCGTCGAAGCGCAGCGGGCGGTTGTCCATCGCCGAGGGCAGCCGGAAGCCATACTCTACCAATACCTGCTTGCGGGAGTGGTCGCCACTGTACATGCCTCGAACCTGCGGGATGGTCATGTGCGATTCGTCAACGATCATCAGGAAGTCGTCGGGGAAGTAGTCGAGCAGCACCCAGGGGCGGGAGCCCGGTGGCCGTCGGGACAGGTGGCGGGCGTAGTTCTCGATGCCCGAGCAGTAGCCAACCTCTCGTAGCATCTCCAGATCGTAGTGGGTGCGCTGCTCCAGCCGCTGCGCCTCCAACAGCTTGTCTTGGTCTCGCAGTTCCTTGAGCCGCTCCTCCAATTCCGCTTCGATCTCCTTCAGCGCTTCGGCCATCTTGTCGGCAGGGGTGATGAAGTGTTTGGCGGGGAAGATGTCAATCTCTCCGTGCTCCCGCAGCACCTCCCCTGTCAGCGGGTCTACCTCCGTGATGCGCTCGATCTCGTCTCCCCAGAACTCGATGCGGTAGGCCAGCTCGCCGTAGGCGGGCATCACCTCCAGCGTGTCGCCCCGCACGCGGAATCTGCCGCGGGTCAGGGTCAAGTCATTGCGCTCGTAGTAGATGTCCACCAGGTGGCGCAGCACCTTGTCACGTCGCATGGTCTCGCCGCGGCGCAGGTTGATCACCACGCGGCCATATTCCTGAGGGCTGCCCAGGCTGAAGATGCAGGAGACGGAGGCCACGATGATCACGTCGCGCCGGCTGAAGAGAGAGGAGGTGGACGCCAGCCGCAAGCGGTCAATCTCCTGGTTGATGTCGGCGTCTTTCTCGATGTAGGTGTCGGTCCTGGGCAAGTAGGCTTCCGGCTGGTAATAATCGTAGTAGCTGACGAAGTACTCCACGGCGTTGTGGGGGAAGAACTCACAGAACTCGCTGTAGAGCTGCGCGGCCAGCGTCTTGTTGTGGACGAGGACCAGCGTGGGGCGTTGCACTGCCTCAATGACCTTGGCCATGACGTAGGTCTTGCCTGTGCCCGTGGCGCCCAGCAGTGTCTGATGCCGGTGGCCTTTCTTAAGGCCGGCGACCACTTGTTCGATAGCTTGCGGCTGGTCGCCCGTAGGTTGGAATTCGGAGTGCAGTTTGAATTCAGGCATGGATTCTCTTTGGCCCAACTACCCCAGTCACTACAATGCCAGTTGGCTAACCAATCCATTGTACACGGTTTCGCCACCCTTGTCCATTTTCGATAAGCGTTTTCTGCGGATAGTGAATCTCACTAGCGGATGCTTCTGCCAGGACGCGGATGAACACGGACGAACACGG
>DFBV01000023.1:0-527 GCA_002366755.1 Anaerolineales bacterium UBA3071 | reverse complement strand
AAGACGCCCGCAAGGGGCTAAACTACGCTTAGCTTGATGACATTGACTGGCGGCTGCTCTGCGCCGCAGAATTGCGGCTGTGGCACTGGTGTGATAGAATGGGATAGATCGAAATGCTGCTGCGGGTTCGAATCCCGCCCTGAGCCCTTCAGGTAGAAAGAGTAGAGAGCAATGAACCAGCATACCCTGACCACGCCTGCCGCCATTTCCCAGGCCCTGGAACGCATCCTGCCTTGGGTGCAAAAGCCGGCCCGCTACACGGGCGGCGAATGGAACAGCACCGTCAAGGATTGGGATAGCACGCCTGTGCGCCTGGCCCTCGTCTTCCCCGACATCTACGAGATCGCCATGTCCAACTTCGGACTGGCGATCCTCTACGACGTCCTCAACCGTCAGCCCGGCGTGCTGGCCGAACGGATCTACGCCCCCTGGACGGACATGGAAGGTGCCGTGCGGCAGCACGGCGTGCCCCTCTTCAGCCTGGAAAGCCGCCATGCGCTGCGCGATTTCGACCTCATTGGCTTCAG
>DFBV01000016.1 GCA_002366755.1 Anaerolineales bacterium UBA3071 | reverse complement strand
TTCGACAAGGGCCGGCAATTCTACGGCTTGTACGAAGCGCGGCAGGCCATTCGCTCCGCCGACTCGGCCATCATCGTCGAGGGGTACATGGACGTGCTGGCAGCTCACCAGCACGGCATCAGCAACGTAGTCGCCACCATGGGCACAGCCCTGACCGAGCAGCAACTCAAGCGGCTGAAGCGCTACACGACGAAGTTCGTACTGGCCCTGGACGCTGATACCGCTGGTCGGGCCGCCACACTGCGCGGCGTGCAACAGGCTCGCGAGGCACTGGACCGCACGTGGGTGCCCACACCGACAGCCAGCGGCCTAATCCGCTTCGAAGGGCGGCTGGACGCTCAATTGCGCATCATGACCTTGCCGCCCGGTCAGGACCCGGATGAAGTGATCTGCGCCAGCCTGGACCGCTGGAATCAGCTCGTCGCCGATGCTCAGCCGGTGGTGGATTACTTCCTGCACCTGGTGACAGCAGATGCAGACCTGAGCACGGGCAAAGGGAAAGCCGAGGCGGTGCGCCGGTTGGCCCCTCTCATCCGCGAAATCGCCGACGATATTGAGCGAGCACACTACGTGCAAAAGCTGGCGCGGCTGGTGCAGGTAGACGAGCAGATCGTACACAGCCAGGTGTTGCAGCCCAAGCGTGGCCGCAGACGGCGCAAGCCGTCTCCTCCCTTCGAAGAGGAGATGCAGCAGGCCAATGCGGAGGAGCGCCGCCGCCCGGAACCGCAAGCACACTGCCTGGCCCAGCTACTGCTGAGGCCAGAGTTGTTGCCCGTGCTTGACGCCAAGTCCGATGCCCTACAGATCGTACCGCTGGACACCGAGGATTTCACCCACGTTGTGGATCAGGCAATTTTCGCCGCCTTGCTGGAGGCCCAGCTTTCCGAGCAAAGCCAGCAGGAGACTGTCTTCAAAGAGCAGTTGGAGTTACCCTTGCAGGAGCGATGGGAACAACTGCTGGACTACGGCGCCACACTGCCGTCGCTTCCCCCAGAGCAAGCGGCCGACGACCTGATCAACGTGGTCTTGCGACTGCGCTTGACACGGCTGCGCCAGCGGTTGGCAGAACTGCAGTATCTGCTGGAGCAAGCCCAAGAAGAAGGCGATGGCAGGGCAGTGGAAGACTACGCGAAAACGGTGCTGCAGCACACCAACCAGATGGGACGGTTGCAACAGATGTTGAACGCTTGTACCTGGAGAGGCAAGAGGAAAGCCCTTTGAGCACGACGGAAACGGGGATGGGAGACAATACTCAGGCGCTCTCCGACGCCTCCCAATTGTCGGAACTGGCTGCCTCTTCCGGCGCGCCCGCCGACCAGGATAGCCCAGACAAGCCGGAACTGCCGGACACGACCGAGGACGAGGAGAGCGCCGAGGTCGAGGTTGAGGCGCAGCGTCCCATTGAGGAGATTGTGGAGCAACTGGGCGACCTCACTGCCACTAGCGATCCTGTGCGCATGTATCTGCACGAGATCGGCCGTCACCCCTTGCTCACGGCAGAGCAAGTGAAAGAGAAAGCCGAGCGCATTCAGCGGAAGAAACAGGCCGAAGAGGCGTTGGCATACGGAGAAGCCTCACCGGAAGAGCGCACGAGGCTGAAGGCCCTGATCGAAGACGGAGAAAACGCTAAGCAAGAACTCGCGCAGGCTAACCTGCGATTGGTGGTCAGTTGGGCCAAACGCTACGCTGGCCGAGGCGGCATGTCACTGCTCGACTTGATCCAAGAAGGGAACCTCGGTCTGCTGAAAGCGGTAGAGAAATTCGACTACCGCAGGGGCTACAAGTTCAGCACCTACGCCAGCCACTGGATACGCAATTCCATAGGTCGAGCCATTGCGGGCCAGGCCCGCACGATCCGCGTGCCCGTGCACATGCACGAGCAGATCAGCCTTCTGAGAAGGGCCAAACGAGAGCTGGCTCAACAGTACGGAAGGGAACCGACCACCGAAGAGGTCGCTCTAGAGATGGGCCTGCTGGCATCAGTGGATCGGCGGGCCATCGAAGAGGCTCGGGCGCTCGACCGTCCCCTCGACCCAGCGCTGGAATGGCGGTGGCGGCAAGCAGAGGACAGGGTACGCCGCATATCAAACTCCGCAGTGGAACCGATGTCCCTGGAAACGCCCGTGGGCAGCGAGGAAAGCAGTTACCTGGGCGACTTCATCGAGGATCAGAAGTTGCCCGGGCCGGTGGATGCCGCCTCACGCGAGATGCTCAAACAGCACATGCGAGAGATCCTGGACTCGTTGAAAAAGCGAGAACGCGAGGTGCTGGAGATGCGCTACGGGCTGAAAGATGGCCGGTACTACACACTGGAAGAAGTGGGACAGGAGATCAACGTCACGCGGGAGCGGGTGCGACAGATCGAGGCCAGGGCGCTGCGCAAGCTGCGCCATCCGCTCCGCAGCCGCAAACTGCGGGACTATCTGACGTAGTAACCCCTCACGCCGTGTGTTATGACAAGCATGCCGTCTTGACCACAGATGCGTGGATTTCACTGATTGTCGTTCGACCCATCTGTGCAATCTGTGAAGTCTGGGGTTGCCTTGTGATTCTCCCCCAGTTCCCTATGGGCCTCAATTTGACGAAACCGCCGTTTTTGAGTATAATCTTCTCACGTGAAGCTATCGCTCCTCGGTAGCTCAATTGGCAGAGCGTCCGGCTGTTAACCGGTTGGTTGCAGGTTCGAGTCCTGCCCGAGGAGCCAATTTCCCGAAGACACAACGTCCGGTGGCCTGACCACCGGACGTTCTCTTAGGCGCTGTTCTCGCTATCAGACCTGTGGAAGGTGAGATATGGAGCAAACCCGTTCTGGAGGAGAGAAGAGGCTAGACGACCTGCACCACCTGTGGACGACGCTGGAAGAGCGGGTGCGGGCCGCCCCTTTCGAGCTGGGCATCGCCTGGAGCTTTCTGGGCGGCAAGCCGGAGTTAGCCCTCTTCCAAAGCGACCCTGAGCTGGCAGAGGCTATTCAGAATGAGGCCCAGCGCCAGGTGAACAAGATCGAGCTCATCGCCTCGGAGAACTACGTCAGTGCTGCCGTGCTGGAAGCGCTGGGCTCAGTGCTCACCAACAAATACGCCGAGGGCTACCCCGGTCACCGCTACTACGGCGGCTGCGAGTACGTGGACATCGTGGAGCAACTGGCCATTGACCGCGCCAAGCAACTGTTCGGGGCCGAGCACGCCAACGTGCAACCCCACTCCGGCTCGCAGGCCAACATGGCCGTCTACTTCGCCGTGCTGGAACCGGGCGACCGCATCATGGGCATGAGCCTGGCCCACGGCGGCCACCTGACACACGGCAGCCCAGTCAACTTCTCCGGCAAGCTGTTCGAAGTGCATCCCTACGGCGTGTCACGGGAAACGGAAACCCTCGACTACGAGGCCATCGCCCGCCAGGCGCGGGAAGTGCGTCCAAAAATGATCGTCTGCGGGGCCAGCGCCTATCCGCGTTTCATTGACTTCGCCCGGCTGCGGGAGATTGCCGACGAGGTGGGGGCCTACCTGATGGCCGACATCGCCCACATCGCCGGGCTGGTGGCCGGAGAGCTGCACCCCAGCCCTGTGCCTCACTGCGACTTCGTTACCTCCACCACGCACAAGACGCTGCGTGGGCCGCGGGGTGGGCTGATCCTCTGCAAAGGGAAATACGCCAAGGCGATCGACAAGAGCATCTTCCCCGGCATGCAGGGCGGGCCACTGATGCACTGCATCGCTGCTAAGGCCGCTGCCTTCGGCGAGGCGCAGCAACCGGAATTCCGCTACTATCTCCAGCGCATCGTGGATAACGCCAAGGCGCTGGCACGCAAGCTGCAAGAGGATGAAGGACTACGCCTGGTCTCCGGCGGTACCGACAACCACCTGATGCTGGTGGATGTGGGCGCGGTGGGGATTACCGGCAAAGAAGCGGAGGAAGCCCTGGACGGCGCGGGCATCACCGTGAACAAGAACGCCATTCCGTTTGATCTGCGGCCGCCGCGAGTGGCCAGCGGCATCCGCATCGGCACACCGGCCGTGACCACGCGGGGATTCGGCAGCACGGAGATGGAAGAGGTTGGCGAACTCATCGCCGCCGTGATCCATAACCTGGGGGATGAGGCGGTGTACCAACGGGTGAGACAGAGGGTGAGCGAGATCTGCTCCCGCTTCCCCGTACCGGGGATCTATCCTCCCTCGGCGAAGACCTGTCCGGCGCCGTCACACCAGCAAAGAAGTTAGCATCTCGGACACGGACGAACACGGAAAGACATTGATCGAAATTGACCTAATCCGCGTTCATCCGCTTCGATCCGTGTCCTGCAAATGAATCAGGTTTCTTGGAGAGACTTGGTTCTCTGGCTAATCACTTGCTTTGCGCTTGCTCCACTCCGCCTCGGCCTTGGCCATGGCCTCGAAGTGCTCATACAGCGCCTCGCTGCCCACCTCGGAGCGCAGTCCCAGGGCAAATCCCTTGAGCCGATTCCACATGTAGCTGATGGACAACCAGTCGAAGAGCAAGTCCTCGTGGAACAGGCCGTGCTTCCACAGCGTGCCCAACGTCTCGTAGAAAGCGCACGCCCGGCGCGCCAGCGTGAATTCGTGGCTGCCGCGGGGGAATTTGGCGACGAAGGGTTCGTAGTCCAAGACGAAGCGCGGGCTCAGCACAAAACTCGACGCCTCTTGATACGTCGGATTGACCATCAAGGCCGCAGTCTGTAGCAAGATGTTGGCATCCTCATACATCGGTTTGGACATGTTACACCTCCCTGGAGGAACTGACGCGGCCAGGCCACTTCGTGGCGACCCAGCCGCTGCTTGCGAATGCCGCGCTATCTCTTGACGCTCATCTTACCGCATTTACGCCCGGTTGTCAAACTTCCTCCCGTGTAGAAAACCGATTCATCTGCAGAGAAACTGGACTTTTTGCCATTGATATCTATTGTAGTGCTATGCGAAGCGCACGTGGAGGCCGAAATCGTTACATCCATCATCACGTCCTGTCGAGCCACTCGATGACCCTGGCAACACACCTCAGACAGCAAGCATTAGCCCTAGGCTTCGATTTGGTGGGCATCTGCCCTGCCAGGCCGAGCGCGCACGCCGACTTCTACGCCCGCTGGGTGGAGGCTGGCTACGCTGGCTCAATGGCCTACCTGGCGCGGCGGATCAAGGAGCGACGCGATCCTCGCTCGCTGCTGCCCGGCTGTCGCAGTATCGTTGTCGTTGGTCTCAACAGCTTCCTGCCCGATGAAGAGCCCCCACCGCCTGGCCACGGCCTCATCGCCCGCTACGCCCGCAGGGATGACTACCACGAGGTGATGAAGCGCCGTTTGCTGGCACTGCTGGATTGGCTGGCAGCGGAAACGGGCCGCTCGCCGAAGTCGCTGGGCCGCGCCTACGTGGATACCGGGCCACTGCTGGAACGGGAACTGGCGATGCAAGCCGGCCTCGGCTGGATCGGCAAGAACTGTTGCCTCATCAACCCCGGCCTCGGCTCGTGGCTATTGCTGGGAGAGCTGTTGTTGGAGATCGAGCTACCGCCGGACGAACCGTGGGCAACCCCACGCTGCGGCACGTGCACTCGCTGCCTCGATGCCTGCCCCACCGGGGCCCTCATCGAGCCATACCTCCTGGACGCCCGGCGCTGCATCGCCTACCTGACCATCGAGCTGAAGGGCGCCATCCCCGAAGAACTGCGCCCACTGCTGGGCCAGCGCATCTTCGGCTGCGATCTCTGCCAGGAAGTGTGCCCCTGGAACCAACGCTTCAGCCAGCCCGGCAGTGACCCCGCCTTCCAGTTGCGCCCTGATCTGATCAACCCCTCGCTGTTGGAGCTGATGGCCCTTGACGACGAACCATTTCGTCGCCGCTTCCGGGACAGCCCTATCACGCGGGCGAAACGGCGAGGACTGCTGCGCAACGTGGCCGTGGCCTTGGGCAATTGGGGCGACCCCACCGCTCGACCCGTCCTGACTGAAGCGCTGAGCGATCCCGAGCCGCTGGTGTGCGATCATGCCGCCTGGGCCTTGGACCGGATTGACAGCGGTGCAACGCGCTAGCCGCCAGCGCGCTGCTTCACATCGTGCCGTCGATGGGCCTACTTTGCTTCTTATCGCAAAACAGAGTAGAATAGCAAGTGTCGGCACACCCAACACGCCACACTTCGAGGAGACAGCCATGGACATCGGCATCATCAAAGTGGCGGCCCGGTCCCGCACCACCGCAGTGGCTGGAGCCATCGCTGCTGTCATCCGGCAAGTAAGGTACGCCGAGGTACAGGCCATCGGCGCCAGCGCCGTCAATCAGGCAGTGAAAGCGGTGGCCATCGCCCGCAAGTATCTGGCCGACGACAACATCCACGTGATCTGCATTCCCGAGTTCACGGATGTGGAGATCAAGGGCGAGCGGCGTACAGCTATGAAGCTGATCGTCGAGCCACGCTATCCAGAGGAATACCCCTCGGAAGACCACCCGTAGAGACACGCTGGACACATCAGGAGACGCCTTGGCCAGGTCCCGGGTGCATCCTTCATCTTCGGAGGCAAGATGAATGGCTCAGACGAACCGGCAGCCGCCCTGCAAACAGGGGGCGGGCCGCCGGGCGCCCTCTCCTTCTACTATGGCCACCCCGATCCCGACGCGTTCCCCCTAGCCGAGCTGCAGGAAGCAGTCGAGATCACACTGCAGCATCACATCCCTGCATCGCTGGTTTACGGCCCCGAACAAGGGCCGCCTCTGCTGCTGAACATCCTCTGCCGGAAGCTGCTGCGGGACGAAGGACTGAGAGTCAGCACGGAGCAACTGTTCATCACCGCCGGTGCCTCGCAGGGACTGGACCTCATCTGCCGTCTCTGGGCGCGCCCCGGGGATGTGGTGCTGCTGGAAGCCCCCTCCTATCACGAGGCCATCGCCGTCCTACGCGACTACCCTGTGCGTCTGGTCGCCGTGCCGCTGGACGACGAAGGGATCATGGTGGAGACACTGGCCGGTAAACTACGCCAACTGCGAACCGAAGACACAGACGTCGCTTTCCTCTACACCATCCCCACCTTTCAGAACCCCTCCGGCGTGACCATGACCGCGGAGCGGAGGCACGCGCTGGCAGCATTGGCGCGGGACGAGAAGCTCTGGATCGTCGAGGACGACGTGTATCGCGATCTCTGCTACGAGGGAACGGTGCCCCCTTCGCTATTCGAGCTGACAGGCAGACAGGGCGTGCTGCGGCTGGGCAGTTTCAGCAAGACGCTGGCACCGGGTCTGCGGCTGGGGTGGGTGCTGGCCGAACAGGGGGCGGTGACGCGGCTGGCCAACAGTGGGCTGCGCCAGTCGGCCGGCGGAGCCAATCCCTTCACCGCCTACGTCGTCGCCGAGTTCTGCCGCGCCGGACATCTGGAGCCGCACGTGGCGCGACTGGTGGCCCGCTACCATACGCGGCGAGATGCCATGCTCGATGCACTGGCAGCGACAATGCCGTCTGGTGTCACCTGGACGCGACCTCGTGGCGGCTTCTTCGTCTGGCTGACGCTGCCGGAGCCGCTGACGGCGCGGGAGGTGCTGGCCGCAGCCCAGGTGCGCGGTATCACCTTCCCCACCGGCGAGCCTTTCTTTGCCGAAGGGGGCGCCGAAGGGGGCGGGGAGCGCCACATTCGTCTTCCCTTCAGCTACGTCAGCCCTGCCGACATCGCCCGCGGCATGGACATCCTGGGACAGGCCATCCGGGCCCCGAGTTGAGATCGGACGCGGACGAACACAGATGCCTTCTCCGCTTTCACCCGTGGCCATCCGTGTCCCATAACATAGCAAGGCCCCTCACCCAGTCGGGCGAGGGGCCTTGTCATGTTATCAGCAGAAGAGCGGAAGAGCGGAAAAACGGTTCCGCTTTCTCCTCTGCTTCCGCTGACCTGATATTCTAAGCGCCCTTCTCCACTAATGGCAAGAAGGTGCGCTTCACCGCTTCCTTTCACGCAAATTGGC
>DFBV01000095.1:6495-7122 GCA_002366755.1 Anaerolineales bacterium UBA3071 | reverse complement strand
GTCCCCGCTCTGGCACCCGCGCCAACTCATCCGCGTGTACACGGCAGAGCAGAGTGGTCAGTATCCTGATGGATGAGTTCACCGCGCGTCCGGTGAGTGTCATTGGGGAGCCTCCGGTGACGGAGAGAGGATGTCTATCTGGCTCGGCAGCAGTTCCATACTCAGTTGTTGTCCCTCGGTGCAGAGCGTCTCACCATCGGCGTGGGCAGGCAGGATACCCTCGACAGCGGTCACGACGATGCGCTGCGTTCGTCCGGTTCTGATGGGCTTCTGGGTGGCCTGTGTGCCAGCCATGAAGCGGGGGATGAGCGTGAAGATGCGGGCTCGGCTGACCTGCTCAGCGATGCAGAGATCAAGCAGGCCGTCGTCAACTTCCCCTTCCGGGGCCATCAAGAAACCGCCGCCCAGGCGGCGCCCGTTCATGATCGAGACCATCAGCGCGGGCATGGTGAACATCTGATCGTCGTACTCGATGCGCACCAGAGGGGCTTTGTAGTACAGGAAGATGGTCTTGAGCGCGGCAACGATGTACGAGGGAAAGCCGCTCAGCCGTTTCATCTCCAGAGCTACAAATCCAACGACGGCGTCGAAGCCGATGCCCACGCCGTTGCCGAAGTAGCGGCCTTC